>NZ_JAOWDG010000064.1:0-15704 GCF_030334745.1 Citrobacter sp. Cb080
TGATCTTGACCCTCCATCTCCGAACAGCTTTTGTATCTTAAGTTAACGATGTCCGCTGCCGCCGGTATTCCCTCGGGGAGTGATATCCCAGCGCGCTGTGCGGGTGGTTTTCATTGTAATGCGTGAACGCTACTGCAAGGTTTCGCAGTGCTGTTCTCACATCCGGTTTTGGCATGAACGCGATATAGTCTTCTTTCATCGTTTTCACGAACCGTTCGGCCATGCCATTACTCTGCGGGCTGCTCACCGCTGTTGTGCAGGGCTCCAGATTCAGCTCTCTCGCGAACCTCCGCGTTTCATACGCGGTATACGCTGAACCGTTATCCGTCAGCCACTGCACCGCTGTGTCGGGCAACCTGTCGCCGAAGCGCTTTTCCACCGACCTCAGCATCACATCCTGCACGGTCGAACTGTCATAGCCTCCCGTGCTTGCTGCCCAGTCTATGGCCTCACGGTCGCAGCAGTCCAGCGCGAACGTTACCCGCAGTTTTTCGCCGTTGTCGCAGCCGAACTCGAAGCCATCTGAACACCAGCGCATATCGCTTTCTGCCACCGCTATCTTGCCCTTATGTTCACGCTTCGGTCGCTCTGGTTTGTGATGCAACAACAACAGGTTATGCTCACGCATTATCCTGTAAAGCCGTTTGGCATTCACAGGTAGCTGTCCCTCTGTGCGACGTTGCTTGCGCAGGATGCCCCACACGCGTCGATAACCATAACTCGGCATATCGCTGATAATGTTGAGGATAGCCGACAGTATTTCTGCGTCTGCTTCTTCATTACGCCGGTTACAGCGCCTGTCCTGCCAGTCGGCAGAACGGTTAATCCGCAGTGACAGTTGCGCACGCGACACGCCCATGGTCCGGCAGACCATGGCTATTCCCCGTCCTTTGGCAACAAGGGCGCGTGCGCTATCCATTTTCGCGACTGACCGTACTCCACGGCTTCTTTCAGGATCTCAACTTCCATCGTCTTCTTGCCCAGAAGGCGCTGAAGCTCCCGGACCTGCTTCAGAGCAGCAGTAAGCTCAGAAGCAGGAACGACTTCCTCTCCAGCCGCAACGGCGGTGAGGCTGCCTTCCTGATATTGCTTCTTCCACTTAAACAGCAGGCTGGGCTGGATACCATGCAGGCGGGCGACATGGGAGACATTCATACCCGGCTCCATCGTCTGCTGGATAATGGCGATCTTCTCCTGAGGAGTTTTACGTTTACGGACTTCTTGCCCTAACAGGATCCCGGTCATCTCAAAATTGGCGTTAGTGTTAGACATATATTCAAGCCTATCTCTTATCTGGAGATACAGCTACTGTCCGGTGTTTCAGGGGGCTACATCAACCGGTGCACGGCGTGAAGAAATTGCGTCACTTCGGTGGTCTGACGTAGATTTCAAATGGTCAAGCATGAGGATTAAAGACAAGATCGAAGGCGAACGTATCATCCCTCTCACTCCTTATGTTTCTGAGCTGTTAAGTGCGCTAGCGCAATTCCCAAATTCTGACGTAAATAAGGAGGGTTGGGTTTTCAGAAGTAACAGTAAAAGTGGCAAAATTATTGAACCGCGTTCAGCACACAACAGAGCGTTAGCTCGAGCTGAGTTACCACATATCAGCCTTCACGGCTTACGCCGTAGTTTTGGCACTCTTGCTGAATGGGTTGAAGTGCCAACAGGTATTGTTGCTCAAATTATGGGACACAAACCAAGTGCACTGGCGGAAAAACACTACCGCCGTCGTCCGTTAGATCTGTTGCGCAAATGGCATGAAAAAATTGAGAGGTGGATCTTACAGCAAGCAAATATTGTAAAAAAATAACCGTTGATATGCGTTGATTTCATTTAATATCAATAGATTACAGAACAACATCCATCGTTGACATAAGTGTATTTTAAGGTTTAAATTCCATCGTCCACTTTTAAATCAGGAGATAAAGCATTATGTCTAATTCTTTGATGAGTTCTGCGCAAACCAGCTCAAAGGCTCGAATAGTACGGGTCGTGGGTAAGATCAAAGTTGTTCGTTCTAGTAAGCAGCGACAAACCTGTGCTGAGTCCATATTTCAGGAAAGACAGGTGAACATCAGGATTCGAGCTGCTCTTGGACACCTCAGTGAAAAAAACTCTTTATACAATAAAAACAATCGACATAAAACTTTGGGCGTTTTTTTTGCACGTATCATCTCGCACAAAAATCAGGCCGAAAACTCGCAAGGTAATGCGTCTAAATCAACTAAAAGTACCTCATCCGGCTCAAGCGAAGGTAGTGATCCTGACCCTGAAGCTTATTCAAGCTTGGCTTTTTTGTTTTCTTTTTGGTCCTTTCTTTCCCTTCTAATTTCATTACTTTTTGTATATGCCTGCATCTCAATCATTGAGGTGGTAGCATGAGCATATATGAGCAATCCAGAACATCTCTATCTGAACTTGTTTCCACAAGTGAGTTAGCACATCTATTAAACCTTAAAGCCCAAACAATTCGAAAATGGCTTTGCCAAGACAAGCTGCCTAATGGTTTACCACGCCCAAAGAAAATTAACAGCCGACATTATTGGTTACGCAAAGACATTGATAGGTTCCTATTAACCTTCTCAGTATATTGTAATTAACAGCAGCATCAAAATCATAACTCCCCAGCTATTCTAAAGAATAGCTGGGTTAATTAACAGAAACAATCCGTCGATAAAAGATACTAAATCACACCGTTTATCACATTTTACATTAACGAAAGTCAAGGATACATATGAAAAAACGCATCACTTTCAGCGCAAACAAAAAATCAACTATTGATGCAATTGACGACTATAGCAATGCAAAAGGATATTCTAGGTCAGAGGTGATATCATTTTTGTTAAACGCCACAGCCCCAGCATTGAATAAAATAACATCGCAATATCATATAGCTCAAACTTTGGAGTCAACATTAGGCTGTATTTTTGAAGAGAAGGCCCCCTCAATCGCACGGGGTGAGCCAAAATTAACTTACGAAGAGTTTTTTTATTCCGTCTGGAACACTCACATTCGACACCGGAACGAGGTTGTCGATCAAGATTTTTATGCGCACAAAATACCTCATGATAAGATGGGTAAGAGCGAAAAAAAATTAATTCATGAAAAGCTCTCATACATTATAAAAAGTTTCAATGTAAAAAAAGCAATTTTTATTTACACAGATCGGCGCGTGAACCACAAACATCTCATTGCAGGAGGGTTATCTAATATCATACTGATAAAGGAAACAGTCTACGATGGTTGTTTTTTTGATTTGAGCAGCATTGTGATTATGCCAATCTTTGAACTTATTACATTTGGAGTTGAAGCAGTATTGAAAAGAAATAAAACTCCCCCTAAACAATCATGCTATTGCTGGATACCAATTTATTACACAAATGATCTAGCGGTAATGGTCCCTGTGATTGCCGAAGGCGATACACCTCAAAAGGCGATGAAAGGAGGAGATGCCATCATTATTAACCCCTTTAACGGTGAAGTAAGCCATACTTTCTGATACCAATGTTAAGCATAACCACTTAGTTGTATACATCTCGACAGTATGGAGTTAGTACCTAATAGCTTGATGAGGGTAAAAGATGCCTACTAACAAAGCAAAATCAAAGAAAATTCTAGGAAGGCCTGAAGGAAGTAAATATTCCCATTTAATTCAGAGTGAGAAGGCTAAGCATTACTCTCAATCCAAGGTGGCAAAGATCTTAGGAATAAGTATTTCCACGGTAAAAAGACACTGGGATAACGGCATCTTTGGGTGATTATAATTGCAGAGTTGCTTTTTAATTATTTTACTGCATGGGTAATGGGTTGATAACAAGTTTTATTGTTGGAAAGGTATTATATAACAGTCATTACTATTAACAGTTAATTAATATAACTAACCACAGACATTCAGCTATGTCTGATCATATTACTATATACGGCTATCCAAAGCCGTAGGGCTAACGACAGGATCGAAACATGGAATTATATCATGGTTCCCATGGTGAGCATGTGCTCGCCTATAAAAAACATATTGAACGAGTCGTCAATGATGCTATCAGTGAATTCCCCAGAACAATGGCGTTACGTGTTGATGTTCATTATCCACCCATTTTAGACAGAGGTGACACTGTTTGCTGTTTTCCTAATCTAGAGCCTGGTGCCATATCCCGTTTCCGTAATGCATTAAATGCCATGTTGGAGGCCAATGAGAGAACCAGAGCAGCTAACGGCAAAAGAATATATCCAAACCGTGTTCGTCATGTTTGGGCACGGGAGTTTTCCGAAGAAGGAAAATGTCACTTTCACCTTGGTCTTTTTTTTAATAAAGATGCTTATTACCATTTAGGTGATTATGAGGCTGAAAGAAATTTAAGGATGATGATTGTAAGAGCATGGTATAGCGCACTGGGATTGGAACTGGATGATTATCCGGGATTGGTTCACTACCCTGAAAATTGTCGTTATATTTTAGACGTCAATGATTTTAACTTTGAAGGAGAATACAATAAATTACTGAATCGCTTCGACTACCTAGCTAAACTCGATACAAAAGCATATGGAGATGGCGACCGTAGCTTCGGCTGCAGTCGCGGGTAATTTATTTTTTACAGCAATGGCCTTTCTTATGGATGGAAAGGCCAGACCTTATATATCAAGAAGATGGTGAGCGATAAAGTATTGTTTTCAAGTAATCATCTGTTGCAGTAAACTCAGGGAGTTGGCCACTCATGGCCTGTGTTAGTGGAATAATCTTTGTCCTGACTCCCATCCCCCTGAAATCAACGTAACCATAATCACGTAAGACTTCCATAATAATCGTATTGCGTGGTGATCGCTGACCTGTAACCATCTTTTCAATCGACATCGAATTATTCAGCGCCCCTGGGCTAATAACTTCAAATCGATTGCTATACAAGCCAATCTCTATCTCAACAAAGCGTGTCCAGTCACGATGAGCCAGTGCATTTACAACAGTTTCGCGAATAGCTTCCAGTGGATAATACCAGGTTGTTTCCCGACGTAGATGCGTATCGGGTAGAGGGGCCTCTGAAGTGATAAAGGGCATGATAGTTGACATCAAACGCTCAATCAATCCACCATCGATCAAAGCCTTTCCGGCTTCCTCAGTATCAAAACGCCCAACCATTGGACCATCCAGAATATCATCGAGTAACGGTTGGTACTCCTTATCCTCGCTGGCAAACGCAAAGACTCGGATATCTGGTCGATGCGAGAGTTCAACCATTTTGATTTTGAACTCAACGGGATAATTAGGGCTTTTTTTACGCACTGTGGTTAATGATTTCATGGATAGTGTCCACCATATTTGGTGTCCACTATCCTCTCAGGAATTTCAGGATCTGCCAGACGGTGCTGAGACGACGCTTACGAATGTTATACCCCCTGCTGCAGTGGAAAGACGTGGTGACAGATACCCCTTCCCCACATTCAGGCAGCAACTCTTTCATCAGTAGCAGGCGGGAATCAATATGAGCAGGATCGGTGTGGTTAAAACGATGAAGGAGCGATTTTGTCCGCAAAGAATCCGCTTTTATGGCGGGTTCAGCAGGGAAAAAGTAATCCCCATCTTTAAGACGGACACGTTCCACCCTGGTATCAGCGCAGGGCGGCAATTTATCATTCATTAATTCTGTTTCCTCCGTATGCAGCGTGGAGCCTTTCCTGTTACCGGTTTTATCCGGATGTATGCTGTCCCGTGAAGTGGCGGGCAAACTCACTTCTAAAAAATTACGGCCAGATCTTGTCATGCCTATCACAAAGTATCATAACCGAGCATTGTGTAAAGATGAAAACCGTCAAATTGAGCGCAATCGAGCTGCATGATATGATCAGAACCCTACTAAATCAGAAGTATTGGGTATGAGATTACTTTTGAGGAAGCACGTAAATGAAACGAGTGGTTCTGTTTTCATGTGGGAGCGCTTGTCGCTCCCTGAATAGTCCATGTGACAATGAAGATTAAACAGCATCATAACCAGCATGATGCCGTTGCATTTCTTGCATATCGGCAGACTACATCAGAACCCGGTAACCTTGGATGCTGGGATAATGGCAGAGAAGAGGCACTTACTGTATCTACGGTAAAAAGCGGTTTTGTCGATGAAGTTTTAAAGGAAACCCTCCAGAAACGCTGATGAAATTGCGCAGTTTCGCTGGCCTGATGCGACAACAACTCGCCAGTAGAATGGGTATTTCTTACAAATACCTGCGCAGCATAGAAGCAAACCCATCCAGAGCGAGCATTACTACACTTAACCATTATGCCAAGAAGTGTGGTGTTAAAAGCCCTTTGATTTATCTGTAAATAAGATAAAACATGATAATTTCATCAAGTTGCATGGTAATTTATCCAGGATCCATTTGTGTCCAGGACGTAAGTCTTCACAGCTGTCGAATCAATTCTATTTCGTAAGGCGGCTCACGTTTTTATGCCCTGAGCAGTGCTTTTCCGGCTGGAACTTTCCCCCACTCATTCACTGTGATTTAATATGCTAAACCGGTTTAATTAAGTTTAGCCTTGGAGGGTTTTAGCATGAAAGCAAAAGTTTGGGTTCTGGGCGACGCAGTGGTGGACCTGCTACCGGAGAGTGAAGGGCGCTTGCTACAGTGCCCTGGAGGCGCGCCGGCTAACGTGGCGGTAGGGGTTGCCCGCCTTGGCGGCAACAGCGGATTTATCGGCCGCGTCGGCGGTGACCCGTTTGGCCGCTACATGCGTCATACCCTGCAACAGGAGCAGGTCGACGTCAGCCATATGTATCTTGACGATCATCACCGCACGTCCACTGTGGTGGTCGACCTTGATGACCAAGGTGAACGCACCTTTACCTTTATGGTACGCCCCAGCGCTGACCTGTTCCTGGCTGAAGAAGACCTGCCACAGTTTGCCGCCGGACAGTGGTTGCACATCTGCTCCATCGCGCTCAGCGCCGAGCCCAGCCGCAGTGCTACCTTCGCGGCTATGGAGAACATCAAACGTGCCGGTGGCCGGGTGAGCTTTGACCCTAATATCCGCCTGGATCTCTGGCAAGATCAGAACCTGTTGCACGCCTGTCTCGACCGCGCCCTGCGTCTGGCGAACGTGGTGAAACTGTCCAAAGAAGAGCTGATACTCATCAGCGGGAGTAATGATATCGCGCAGGGGATCGCCAGCATCACTGAGCGTTATCAGCCTGAATTACTGCTGGTGACTCAGGGTAAAGCGGGCGTCATCGCCGCATTCCAGCAGCAGTTTATCCATTTCAGCGCTAAACCGGTTGTCAGCGTGGATACCACCGGTGCGGGCGATGCGTTTGTCGCCGGACTGCTTGCCAGCCTTGCTGCCAACGGGATGCCGGCGGATATCAATGCCCTGGAGCCAACGCTCGCTCTGGCGCAAACCTGCGGTGCCCTGGCAACCCTGGCGAAAGGCGCGATGACTGCCCTGCCATACCAGCGCGATCTACACCGCCAGATTTGATCCTAAATACCGTCGTACGCGGTCCACTTTGTTGCATCCATCACACTTATTAAACCGGTTTAGCAAAATCAATTTCAAAATGTTAAATGTCGTGCTTAACATTGCAACTAAACCGGTTTAGCAAAAACACACAATTTTTTATTTTCCTTTTGGGATGCAATCAATATGTTCAGAAAAAGCACACTCGCGGTTCTTATCGCTTTGCTAACCGGCGCCGCCTCAGCCCATGCACAAACGGATCTCAGCAGTATCGAAGCCCGTTTAATTGCGCTGGAAAAACGCTTACAGGATGCCGAAAACAGAGCGCAAACGGCAGAAACCCGCGCAGAGTCGGCAGAGAAGAAAGTACAGCAGCTCACGACACAGCAACAAAAAACCCAGGACAGCACTCAGGAAGTGGCTCAGCGTACCGCCAAACTGGAGAAAAAAGCCGATGAGAAAAGCGGGTTTGAGTTCCACGGCTACGCCCGCTCCGGCGTGATAATGAATGACTCCGGCGCCAGCACCAAATCCGGAGCCTACATGACGCCAGCAGGGGAAACCGGTGGGGCTATTGGCCGCCTGGGAAACCAGGCCGATACCTATGTTGAAATGAATCTTGAACATAAGCAGACCCTGGATAACGGGGCAACGACCCGCTTCAAAGTCATGGTCGCCGACGGTCAAACCACTTATAACGACTGGACGGCGAGCACCAGTGATTTGAACGTGCGTCAGGCCTTTGTTGAACTGGGCAACTTGCCCACCTTCGACGGGCCGTTTAAAGGCTCCACCCTGTGGGCCGGGAAACGCTTTGACCGGGATAACTTTGACATTCACTGGATCGACTCGGATGTCGTGTTCCTCGCCGGTACCGGCGGCGGTATTTACGATGTCAGGTGGAACGACAGCGTTCGCAGCAACTTCTCTCTTTACGGGCGTAACTTCGGCGATATTGCTGATACCAGCAACAGTGTGCAGAACTACATCGTCAGCATGAACAATTTCATCGGGCCGGTGCAGATGATGGTCAGCGGGATGCGGGCAAAAGACAACGACGAACGCCAGGATACCAACGGTAATCCGGTCAAAGGCGATGCGGCAAATACCGGTGTACATGCGCTGCTCGGGTTGCACAACGACAGTTTTTACGGCCTGCGTGAAGGTGCCAGCAAAACCGCCCTGCTCTACGGTCACGGACTGGGTGCCGAAGTTAAAGGTGTCGGCTCTGACGGCGCGTTACGCTCGGGGGCTAACACCTGGCGCTTCGCCAGCTACGGCACCACGCCACTGAGCAAGAACTGGTTTATCGCCCCGGCGATACTGGCACAAACCAGTAAAGACCGTTATGTCGATGGCGACAGCTACCAGTGGGCAACCCTCAACATGCGTCTGATCCAGGAGATCAATCAAAACTTCGCCCTCGCTTATGAAGGCAGTTACCAGTATATGGATCTCAAACCTGAAGGTTATAACGATCGCCATGCGGTAAACGGCAGCTTCTACAAGCTCACCTTCGCCCCGACCTTTAAGGTTGGCGACATCGGCGATTTCTTCAGCCGTCCTGAAATCCGTCTTTACACCTCGTGGATGGACTGGAGCAAAAAACTCAATAATTACGCCAGCGATGACGCGCTGGGCAGCAGTGGTTTTAAATCGGGCGGCGAATGGTCGTTCGGGATGCAGATGGAAACCTGGTTTTGATGGTTAACACCTGGCGACAGTAACCGCCGGGGCGACAAAATACGTTTCGTCGCCCCGGACACAATAACAACGAAGAGAATGCGCTCCGGCTACCACGGGACGACAACTCGAAAATCAATACGCATTCAGAGGGTACTATGGATTTTGAACAGATTTCCCGCTCGTTACTTCCGCTTCTGGGAGGCAAGGAAAATATCGCCAGCGCCGCGCACTGTGCCACACGCCTGCGCCTGGTGCTGGTCGATGACTCACTGGCCGATCAGCAGGCCATCGGCAAAATTGATGGGGTGAAGGGCTGTTTCCGTAACGCCGGACAGATGCAGATTATCTTCGGCACCGGGGTGGTGAACAAAGTCTACGCCGCCTTTATCCAGGCGGCAGGGATTGGCGAATCCAGCAAATCGGAAGCTGCCGACATTGCGGCGAAAAAACTGAATCCTTTCCAGCGCATTGCCCGCCTGTTGTCGAACATCTTTGTGCCGATCATCCCGGCTATCGTCGCCTCCGGCCTGTTGATGGGCCTTCTGGGGATGGTTAAAACGTACGGCTGGGTCGACCCGGGTAACGCCATCTACATCATGCTGGATATGTGCAGCTCAGCGGCGTTTATTATTCTGCCGATCCTGATTGGCTTCACCGCCGCCCGCGAGTTCGGTGGTAATCCTTATCTTGGCGCGACGCTTGGCGGCATCCTGACTCACCCGGCGCTCACCAACGCCTGGGGTGTGGCCGCCGGTTTCCACACCATGAACTTCTTCGGCCTTGAGATTGCCATGATCGGCTATCAGGGCACGGTGTTCCCGGTGCTGCTGGCGGTGTGGTTTATGAGCATCGTTGAGAAACAGCTGCGTCGCGTGATCCCCGATGCACTGGATCTGATCCTGACGCCGTTCCTGACGGTGATCATTTCCGGTTTTATCGCCCTGCTGATTATCGGCCCGGCTGGTCGCGCGCTTGGCGACGGTATTTCGTTTGTCCTTAGCACCCTGATTACCCACGCCGGTTGGCTGGCCGGACTGCTGTTTGGCGGTCTCTATTCGGTTATCGTCATTACCGGTATTCACCACAGCTTCCACGCCATCGAAGCGGGACTGCTGGGCAACCCATCCATCGGCGTCAACTTCCTGCTGCCGATTTGGGCGATGGCCAACGTCGCTCAGGGCGGTGCTTGTCTGGCGGTGTGGTTCAAAACGAAAGATGCCAAAATCAAAGCCATTACCCTGCCCTCGGCGTTTTCTGCCATGCTCGGCATCACCGAAGCGGCGATTTTTGGTATTAACTTACGCTTTGTAAAACCGTTTATCGCAGCCCTGATTGGCGGCGCGGTGGGCGGCGCGTGGGTGGTATCCATGCATGTTTACATGACCGCGGTGGGCCTGACGGCTATCCCTGGCATGGCTATCGTGCAGGCCAGCTCGCTGCTGAACTACATTATCGGGATGGTTATCGCCTTTGGCGTCGCCTTTGTCGTCTCCCTGGTACTGAAATACAAAACGGACGCTGAATAATGTCACATCCATCACGCCTGCCTGCGATTTTGCAGGCTGTTATGCAGGGCCAGCCGCGCGCGCTGGCCGACAGCCACTATCCCCGCTGGCACCATGCGCCGGTGACCGGGCTGATGAACGATCCCAACGGCTTTATTGAATTTGCCGGACGTTATCACCTGTTTTATCAGTGGAACCCGCTCGCCTGCGATCATAAGTTCAAGTGCTGGGGGCACTGGAGCTCTGCCGACCTGCTGCACTGGCAACATGAGCCGATCGCGCTCATGCCGGATGAAGAGTATGACCGCAACGGCTGCTACTCCGGAAGCGCCGTGGATAGTCAGGGCACGCTCACCCTGTGCTATACCGGCAACGTAAAATTTGACGACGGCAGCCGAACCGCGTGGCAGTGCCTGGCGACGGAAAATGCCGACGGCACGTTTACCAAACTCGGCCCGGTATTACCGCTGCCGGAGGGCTATACCGGCCACGTGCGTGACCCGAAAGTCTGGCAGCACGAAGGTCGCTGGTACATGGTGCTGGGCGCACAGGATTTGCAAAAGCGTGGCAAGGTGTTGTTATTCAGCTCAGCGGACCTTCATGAGTGGACGAGTCAGGGCGAAATCGCCGGTTATGGCATCAATGGCCTGGACGACGCGGGCTATATGTGGGAATGCCCGGACCTGTTTGCCCTCGGCGACCAGCATGTCCTGATTTGCTGCCCGCAGGGCGTGCCTCGTGAGAAAGAGCGCTATCTCAACACCTACCCGGCAGTGTGGATGAGCGGCGATTTCGACTACCACCGCGCGGCCTTCGAGCATGGCGAACTGCACGAATTGGACGCAGGGTTTGAGTTCTACGCCCCGCAAACCATGCTTACCAGTGATGGCCGCCGTCTGCTGGTCGGCTGGATGGGCGTGCCGGAGGGCGAAGAGATGCTTCAACCGACCCTCACCAACGGCTGGATCCATCAGATGACCTGCCTGCGTGAGCTGGAGTTTATCGATGGTCAGCTATACCAACGTCCTCTACGAGAGCTGAGCGCCCTGCGCGGCGAAGCGCACGGCTGGGCAGGGAACTCCCTGCCGCTGGCACCGATGGAAATCGTTCTACAAACCACTGGGGACGATATTTTGAGCCTCGATTTTGACGGCGCATTAATCCTTGAACGCGATGCCAGCGGGATCCGCCTGGCCCGACCCAGTCTGGCCAGCGACGAGAAGCATTATCGTTACTGGCGCGGAGACGTCCGCTCGCTGCATATTTTCATCGACCAGTCTAGCGTGGAGATTTTCATCAACGGCGGCGAAGGAGTGATGAGCTGCCGCTACTTCCCGGCCTGTTCAGGGCAGCTAATGTTCTCTGGCATCACACCGGACGCATTCTGCTACTGGCCGCTGCGAACTTGCATGGTAGAATAAGCGTTTTGCCTCAAGCTCATGGCGTCGTAATGAAAACTAAACGCGTAACCATTAAAGATATCGCCGAACAGGCTGGCGTCTCAAAAGCGACCGCCAGCCTAGTACTGAACGGTCGTGGTAAGGAGCTGCGTGTGGCGCAGGAAACGCGTGAGCGAGTACTGGCGATTGCCCGTGAGCAGCACTATCAGCCAAGCATTCACGCCCGCTCGCTGCGCGACAACCGCAGCCACACCATCGGACTGGTGGTGCCGGAGATCACCAACCACGGCTTTGCGGTCTTTTCACATGAGCTGGAAATGCTGTGCCGCGAAGCAGGCGTCCAGCTATTGATCTCTTGTACTGATGAAAACCCCGGTCAGGAGAGCGTGGTGGTCAATAACATGATTTCCCGCCAGGTTGACGGTCTGATCGTCGCTTCATGTATGCACAACGATGCCGACTATCTTAAGCTCAGCCAACAACTGCCAGTAGTGCTGTTTGACCGTTGTCCTAATGAAAGCCTGCTGCCGCTGGTGATGACTGATTCGATTACCCCAACGGCGGAACTAATTTCCCGCATTGCACCTAAGCATAGCGATGAGTTCTGGTTTTTAGGCGGTCAGTCGCGTCTGTCGCCTTCACGCGATCGTCTGACCGGCTTCACGCAGGGTTTGGCTCAGGCGGGTATTGCACTGCGCCCGGAATGGGTGATTAACGGTAACTACCACCCGAGCTCAGGCTATGAGATGTTCGCCGCACTCTGCGCGCGACTTGGGCGGCCGCCTAAGGCGCTGTTCACTGCCGCCTGTGGACTGCTCGAAGGGGTACTGCGCTATATGAGCCAGCACCATTTACTCGACTCAGATATCCATCTGACGAGCTTTGACGATCACTATCTTTATGATTCGCTGTCGCTGCGTATCGATACCGTACAGCAGGATAACCGCCAGTTGGCCTGGCACTGCTATGATCTGATAAGCCAATTGATCGAGGGCGATACGCCCGAAACGCTACAACGCTACCTGCCCGCAACGCTGCAGTTTAGGCATCAGTAATAACTGAGCATTTTTGAATACCCTACAGAGGTGAAATCTGGTGCGAATCCAACAATCAAAAATCAATATTTGTAGTGATGTGATGCGGAAAGGTCTTCACTGCATCAGTAATCACACCAATCGGGTTAAACGGCAAACTGAGTGGTGGTAAAGACTGACACCGGCATTATTACTGTCACTGTGGAACATCACTCCGGCGGGTTTACCGCAAGCTTCCCACGCAATTTCCAGCGCTTTGATGTCAGCTTGCTGTCCGGTGAGAATGACATTGCCCAACCCTCAGGTTTCCTTGCGAACAGATCGAGAACAACAGCAAGGTAAGCCCAACGCTTGCCTGTCCAGAGTAGAGTAAGAGGCAGGGCGTAGTCGGACTATTTCCCTGCCTCTCCTCCCCGAACCGGACGTGCACCTTTCAGCGCATCCGGCTCTCCATTTAAATGCTGGCGAACGCCATTGCCACTTCTGTAAAGCGCGATGTATACGTGTTTCTGGTCTCCGTCCTCAGATAGGGATTACCTTCGGGTAGCCGCCAGCGGAACAGCTTCTTGCCTTGCCCCACCAACCGGTACAGTATTTCGCCGCTGAGCTTGCCGTGATTGGTTTTACCAAATAAAACCCACGTTTTGCTCTGACCCGGTTTCGGTGATTTACACCACCACCTCATCAGGGAAGCGATACCTGTACGGTATTTGCGGGCCAGCCAGTGAGCCAGCTTCCAGAACACGACACGGTCGATATAACTGAAGACTTTGGCCTTAAAATCAACGAACTGATAGAACATGGCCCAGCCTTTCAGTTTTCGGTTGAGTTGTTCAGCCATATCGACTTTGCTTTCACTGTAGTTGCCTGATAACAGTGCTGTCAGCGATGCGGCGAAGTTTCTGGCTTTCTCCTGCGGGATCGTTGAGACCACTCGCATCTCGCCATAACGACTGCGTTTGCGAATGATCCTGTGCCCCAGAAAGATAAAGCCGTCATTAACATGGGTGATTTTAGTCTTATCCATGTTCAGCCTGAGTTTCAGACTGCCTTCGAGCACACCCCGACACTCCTCCCTGATGGCTTCCGCCTGTGCTTTGGTGCCTTTGACGATGAGGACAAAATCATCGGCATAGCGGCAGTACGCCACCGCGGGTTTCCACTGCCAGTTTTCTCTGACCGCCGTACTTCGGCCCCGTTGGATACTGTTATTCCAGTACCACCGATCTTTTCTGGCTTTCCCGCTCAGGTAGCGCTCATGCAGGTATTGATCGAACTCATTCAGCATGATGTTCGATAATAGCGGCGATATAACACCGCCCTGTGGTACACCTTCACTGGCCGCCCGAAAGAGACCGACATCGATATGTCCCGCCTTGATGGTTTTCCACAGCAGAGTCATGAAACGTGCGTCACTGATCCTGCGGCGTACAGCCTTCATCAGCAGTCGATGATGTACGGTGTCGAAGTAACTGGACAGGTCGCCTTCAATCACCCAGCGTCCCCGGGTTTCACCACAGTCTGTGAGCTGTAATTTCACCGTGCGGATCGCGTGGTGGACACTGCGCTCAGGCCGGAAGCCATATGAGAGCGTATGAAAATCACTCTCCCATATCGGCTCCATCGCCATCAGCATGGCCCGCTGAACAATACGATCCCGCAACGCGGGGATACCCAGTGGTCGCAGTTTGCCGTTGCTTTTAGGGATGTAAACCCGTCTGGCGGGCAAGGGCTGGTAGTGGCCTGAGAGTAATTCATCCCTGAGGATTTGCAGCTCAACAGCCAGTCTGGCCTGTAGCATTGTTTTGTTCACGCCATCAACGCCGGGGGTATGGGCCCCCTTTGATGAAAGCGTGATCCGCGCCGCTTCAGCCAGCCATTCTGGTTGTGTTATCAGACGCAGCAGCCGTTGAATCCGTAGGGACGGATCGGTGGCTGCCCATGTGGCAAGCTTGCGTTGCATTTCGCTGATTATCAAAGGTCTTCACCTCGTTAGGTCAGTTAATTCACGTCGCAAACACATTCAAACTGCTTCCCTTCGCCATGTAATGGGCTTTCCCCATCGCGGACTACTACGGAAGCTCCGCCAGCCAGCGCGTCATCGGAGCCATGCCCCCTTAACATCCGTCGCTGACCTTCCCCGGTTTACCTGCCTGGACTCAGGCATACTGAGGAGGCTGCCCGTCGCACTCTTTATCCTTGCTTGCCGCAAGTTGGCAGAAGTCAGCAACGCAAGCGTGATAGACGCTGCTGCCCCGGTGTTTCGCATACATGTCAAAACACCTTCGACCGGCAGTGCTTACGTATCACTGCCAGTTCCTCCTGCACGGCCTGTCAGATCACGTAGGCCGTGGTGACGTTTTCAACCCACAGAGGCGGATTAACGGGTTCATGTTCTTCAGCCTTTCAGTACTTAACCTTGAGGATCATCTCGGCTTAGTGATCTCGCCTCAATCCCCGTTGTCAGCGGGTTACATCACCCTGCGGGCATGCCGCAGGTCACTGCCGCTCAGGTTCTCCACCGTCACACCCGGTGGGATTGTTGGGTTTCTCATCGTGAGTTACCGGTTCAATATTCCAGACAGACTCGCGGTTCATTTAAGCATCCATGCCCGCCCTGAACTCCGGGCACACT
>NZ_JAOWDG010000065.1:0-66760 GCF_030334745.1 Citrobacter sp. Cb080
TGATCTTGACCCTCCATCTCCGAACAGCTTTTGTATCTTAAGTTAACGATGTCCGCTGCCGCCGGTATTCCCTCGGGGAGTGATATCCCAGCGCGCTGTGCGGGTGGTTTTCATTGTAATGCGTGAACGCTACTGCAAGGTTTCGCAGTGCTGTTCTCACATCCGGTTTTGGCATGAACGCGATATAGTCTTCTTTCATCGTTTTCACGAACCGTTCGGCCATGCCATTACTCTGCGGGCTGCTCACCGCTGTTGTGCAGGGCTCCAGATTCAGCTCTCTCGCGAACCTCCGCGTTTCATACGCGGTATACGCTGAACCGTTATCCGTCAGCCACTGCACCGCTGTGTCGGGCAACCTGTCGCCGAAGCGCTTTTCCACCGACCTCAGCATCACATCCTGCACGGTCGAACTGTCATAGCCTCCCGTGCTTGCTGCCCAGTCTATGGCCTCACGGTCGCAGCAGTCCAGCGCGAACGTTACCCGCAGTTTTTCGCCGTTGTCGCAGCCGAACTCGAAGCCATCTGAACACCAGCGCATATCGCTTTCTGCCACCGCTATCTTGCCCTTATGTTCACGCTTCGGTCGCTCTGGTTTGTGATGCAACAACAACAGGTTATGCTCACGCATTATCCTGTAAAGCCGTTTGGCATTCACAGGTAGCTGTCCCTCTGTGCGACGTTGCTTGCGCAGGATGCCCCACACGCGTCGATAACCATAACTCGGCATATCGCTGATAATGTTGAGGATAGCCGACAGTATTTCTGCGTCTGCTTCTTCATTACGCCGGTTACAGCGCCTGTCCTGCCAGTCGGCAGAACGGTTAATCCGCAGTGACAGTTGCGCACGCGACACGCCCATGGTCCGGCAGACCATGGCTATTCCCCGTCCTTTGGCAACAAGGGCGCGTGCGCTATCCATTTTCGCGACTGACCGTACTCCACGGCTTCTTTCAGGATCTCAACTTCCATCGTCTTCTTGCCCAGAAGGCGCTGAAGCTCCCGGACCTGCTTCAGAGCAGCAGTAAGCTCAGAAGCAGGAACGACTTCCTCTCCAGCCGCAACGGCGGTGAGGCTGCCTTCCTGATATTGCTTCTTCCACTTAAACAGCAGGCTGGGCTGGATACCATGCAGGCGGGCGACATGGGAGACATTCATACCCGGCTCCATCGTCTGCTGGATAATGGCGATCTTCTCCTGAGGAGTTTTACGTTTACGGACTTCTTGCCCTAACAGGATCCCGGTCATCTCAAAATTGGCGTTAGTGTTAGACATATATTCAAGCCTATCTCTTATCTGGAGATACAGCTACTGTCCGGTGTTTCAGGGGGCTACATCACAACTCTTTCTTTTATCTTTTTAGAACTCTACTGTTGCCGATGTAATAACTCGGAAACAGAAAAGGAATCGAGATGAAGGGATTTAAGTGGAACGTATTTTTTGCCGTAATTTTTTTACTTGCTGGTGGCTGTTCGGTGCCCGCATATTATAGCAGTGCACCTTCGCCAGGCGTGGGAACGGCCTGGGGCGGCGACGTGCACTCAACGGTAACGGGCGTATCTGTAGAACGTGCGGAGCGCGACCCTGCCGAAGTCATATTAATAAATTATTCTGCAAAGTATTCGACGGGTTACGATAGAGTATACAGCATACGCATTAGTGATTTGGAATATGCTGTTCGCGATGCTAATTTTAATTCTATCCCTATTACCCGTCTTTACAACTCTTCTGTTGGGCAATGGCAATATAGTCTTCCAGCCAGGGTGGGGACAAATTATCAATTGTATGTGCGCAATCACAGTCGAGATACGAACTATGAAATCGTCGCGACTGTAGATGGGCTTGATGTACTTAACGGCAAACCTGGTTCGCTGAATAACAGCGGTTATATTGTTAATGCGGGAGATTCGCTGGCAATCAAAGGGTTCAGAAAAGATAAGTATACTGAAGCCGAATTTCGGTTTTCTGATGCTTCAAACTCCTACGCCGCTAACTCTGCGCAGGGTGACAAGCGCAACATCGGAGTGATTGGTTTCGCCGCATTTGCTTTGCAGGGCCTGGTCGTTAAAACGCTCCCGCCTTGCTCTGCGCAGGCATTCCCGGCGGACAGTAATGGTTATGCCCCGCCGCCATGTCGTCAATAAAAGCGCTGCTTGAAGCGGGGAAGTTTTAAGGCGATAATTACACAAAATCTGTTTTAAAAAATCTAACCCTTCCTCGTCGGGCCTAACGACGCGGAAGGGTTTTTTTATACCGACGAATATGAGGTTTTTGCCATGAGCACCTTAGGTCATCAATACGACAACTCCCTGGTTTCTAACGCCTTTGGTTTTTTGCGTCTGCCGATGAACTTCATGCCGTACGACAGCGACGCCGATTGGGTGATCACCGGCGTACCGTTTGATATGGCAACGTCTGGCCGCGCGGGCGGTCGTCATGGTCCGGCTGCGATCCGTCAGGTTTCCACTAACCTGGCGTGGGAACACAATCGCTTCCCGTGGGACTTCGATATGCGCGAGCGCCTGAACGTGGTGGACTGCGGCGATCTGGTTTATGCGTTCGGTGATGCCCGTGAAATGAGTGAAAAACTGCAGGCGCATGCTGAGAAGTTGCTTTCTGCTGGTAAGCGCATGCTCTCTTTCGGCGGTGACCACTTCGTCACGCTGCCGCTCCTGCGCGCGCACGCTAAACACTTTGGTAAAATGGCGCTGGTGCACTTTGATGCCCACACCGACACCTACGCTAACGGCTGTGAATTCGACCACGGTACCATGTTCTACACTGCGCCGAACGAAGGTCTGATCGATCCGAATCACTCTGTGCAGATCGGTATTCGTACCGAGTTCGACAAAGATAACGGCTTTACCGTGCTGGATGCTTGCCAGGTGAACGATCGCGGCGTAGATGACATCATCGCCCAGGTTAAGCAGATTGTTGGTGATATGCCGGTGTATCTGACCTTTGATATCGACTGCCTCGATCCGGCGTTTGCTCCAGGAACCGGTACGCCCGTGATCGGCGGTCTGACTTCCGATCGCGCGATCAAGCTGGTACGTGGTCTGAAAGATCTGAATATCGTCGGGATGGATGTGGTGGAAGTGGCTCCGGCCTACGATCAGTCAGAGATCACCGCGCTGGCGGCGGCTACGCTGGCACTGGAAATGCTGTATATCCAGGCGGCGAAGAAAGGCGAATAACGGGTTTCGGACTATTTTGCCGGATGTCGCTGACGCTAGTCCGGCCTACATTATTGCTGAATTTGTAGGCCGGATAAGGCGCTCACGCCGCCATCCGGCACTGTTCGTGGATTATTTTATCCCGTCTGCGCTCATGCGATCGCGAATGTGTTGCGCACGTTCTGCAGATGCCGGGTGATCGTCAAACATTGAGCTTTGGCGTCCTGCTTCCAGTTTAGCCAGTTTCTCAAAGCTGGTGGCCAGTCCTGCCGGATTGATCCCACGTTTGCGCAACAAATCATACGAGTAATCATCTGCTTCGGATTCCTGACGCTGGGAGAACTGCGAGTTCACCAGTTTCTCGCCAAGATCGCCCAATTGCGACTGCGACAGGCTGCCGACAATGCCGCCAGCGGAAGCCGCTGCTGCACGTACGGCGTTAGTGCCCAGCGCGACCTGCATGCCTTTTTTCACGTGACCCAGCGCGACGTGGCCCATTTCGTGGCCGATCACCGCTTCGACTTCGTTATCGGTCATCATGTCCATCAGGCCGCTGTACACGCGGATACAACCGTTCGCCATGGCAAAGGCATTCACATCTTTCGCCATATAGACTTTGTAGTTCACCGGCTGGCCGTTAATGTTGTCGCCAAGCGCGGCGGCGATTTTGCCAAGACGCGTTGCGTACTCGCTGCTGGCAGGGGCGATAGTAGCCTTGCTGTCCATATCTTTACAGGCCTGATCGCTCAGCGCTTTTACCTGAGTATCGCTCAGACTATAGGCCTGAAAAGCCTCTGCGCCAGAAGAAAGCAGTCCGTTTGAGTCCATGTTCTGGCAGCCGGTCAATGCCGCCGCCATGCTCGTAGCAAGCAGTAAAGCGCGAATTTTCATTTTTTCTCTTCCGCACAAAGTCAGGATTATTCTAAAAAATGCGTCGTTTGCAGGTAAACCGACGCTCGGCCTAAGTATAAAGAAAAGAACATTCAGCGGGCGAGAAGATTGCGCAACTTGCGCGCATGATCCAGAGATTTCTGAAGCGGTAAAAGGATGCTCCATGTACATGACACGCGGCTTGGGTTACATTGTTGGCACTTTTTTCCGGCGTAGCCCAAAACGCGCTGTCGTCAAGTCGTTAAGGGCTCAGCCTTCATTATCCGATCTGGAGTCAAAATGTCCTCACGTAAAGAGCTTGCCAATGCTATTCGTGCGCTGAGCATGGACGCAGTACAGAAAGCCAAATCCGGTCACCCGGGTGCCCCGATGGGTATGGCTGACATTGCCGAAGTCCTGTGGCGTGATTTCCTGAACCACAACCCGACTAACCCGTCCTGGGCTGACCGTGACCGCTTCGTGCTGTCCAACGGCCACGGCTCCATGCTGATTTACAGCCTGCTGCACCTCACCGGCTACGATCTGCCGATGTCTGAGCTGCAGAACTTCCGTCAGTTGCATTCCAAAACGCCGGGTCACCCGGAAGTGGGTTACACCGCGGGTGTTGAAACCACTACCGGTCCTCTGGGTCAGGGCATTGCGAATGCTGTGGGTATGGCTATCGCCGAAAAAACGCTGGCGGCGCAGTTTAACCGTCCTGGTCACGACATCGTTGACCACTTCACCTATGCTTTCATGGGTGACGGCTGCATGATGGAAGGTATCTCTCACGAGGTATGTTCCCTGGCCGGTACGCTGAAGCTGGGTAAACTGGTAGCGTTCTACGATGACAACGGCATCTCTATCGATGGCCACGTTGAAGGCTGGTTCACCGATGACACCGCTAAGCGTTTCGAAGCTTACGGCTGGCACGTGGTTCGTGGCGTTGATGGTCACGATGCTGACGCGATTAAGCGCGCAGTTGAAGAAGCTCGCGCTGTGACCGACAAACCGTCCCTGCTGATGTGCAAAACCATCATCGGTTTCGGTTCCCCGAATAAAGCCGGTACCCACGACTCTCACGGTGCGCCGCTGGGTGATGCAGAAATCGCACTGACCCGCGAACAGCTGGGCTGGAAATACGCGCCGTTTGAAATTCCGTCTGAAATCTACGCGCAGTGGGATGCGAAAGAAGCAGGCCAGGCAAAAGAAGCTGCATGGAACGAGAAGTTCGCTGCTTATGCGAAAGCCTTCCCGCAGGAAGCCGCTGAATTCACCCGTCGTATGAAAGGTGAAATGCCGTCTGACTTCGACGCAAAAGCGAACGAGTTCATCGCTAAGCTGCAGGCTAACCCGGCGAAAATCGCCAGCCGTAAAGCGTCTCAGAACGCGATTGAAGCGTTTGGTCCTCTGCTGCCTGAATTCCTCGGTGGCTCCGCTGACCTGGCACCAAGTAACCTGACTCTGTGGTCTGGTTCTAAAGCTATCAACGAAGATACTGCCGGTAACTACATCCATTACGGTGTACGTGAATTCGGTATGACCGCTATCGCTAACGGTATCTCCCTGCACGGTGGCTTCCTGCCGTACACCTCCACCTTCCTGATGTTTGTGGAATATGCCCGTAACGCGGTGCGTATGGCTGCGCTGATGAAACAGCGTCAGGTGATGGTCTATACCCACGACTCCATCGGTCTGGGCGAAGATGGCCCGACTCACCAGCCGGTAGAGCAGGTAGCTTCGCTGCGTGTGACCCCGAACATGAGCACCTGGCGTCCGTGTGACCAGGTTGAATCTGCCGTTGCATGGAAATACGGTGTAGAGCGTCAGGACGGTCCGACCGCGCTGATCCTCTCCCGCCAGAACCTGGCACAGCAGGAACGTACCGAAGAGCAGCTGGCGAACATCGCGCGCGGTGGTTACGTGCTGAAAGATTGCGCCGGTCAGCCGGAACTGATCTTCATCGCTACCGGTTCTGAAGTTGAGCTGGCTGTGGCTGCCTGGGACAAACTGACCGCTGAAGGCGTTAAAGCGCGCGTGGTTTCCATGCCGTCTACCGACGCGTTCGACAAACAGGATGCCGCTTATCGCGAGTCCGTACTGCCGAAAGCTGTTTCCGCACGTGTTGCAGTGGAAGCGGGTATCGCAGACTACTGGTTCAAATACGTGGGCCTGAACGGCGCTATCGTTGGTATGACTACCTTTGGTGAGTCTGCACCGGCTGAGCTGCTGTTTGAAGAGTTTGGCTTCACTGTCGACAACGTTGTCGCGAAAGCAAAAGAACTGCTGTAATTTTGATTACAGGTGAAAACGGGTCGCTTATGCGGCCCGTTTTTTTAAAGTAAGTAAATTTATTTGATCGTGCGCAACCTGAAAATGTAGATTTGCATCACAAATATGATATTTAGTGATGTTTTATATTTGCAGCTTGAATCACATTATTGCTGTTGATTTTTATATTTCTTTTCTCAATTCATTGTTTTTAAAGGCATCACCAAAAAACATTCTGCGCTGTATGTAGTTTTCTCCTCGATTGATTTCATTTTGCCGTGCGCGTATTTTATTTTTAACGCTAACTCGAACCCTAAAAATAAAATAAGGAAAATGTATGCGGCTGATTGATTACTTTCCCGAATCATCTATCTCAATAAAAAATTCAGCAAAGAACTGGCAGGAGGCAATTGACTTTTCTATGTCATCCTTACTTGCCAATCATTATGTCAATTCAGATTATATTCAGGCCATTAAAGACTCAACGATTAACAATGGTCCTTATTATATTTTAGCGCCAGGCGTCGCCATGCCGCACGCTCGACCGGAGTGTGGCGCGTTAAAAACCGGTATGTCATTAACGCTTCTCAAACAGGAAGTGAAATTTGCCGAAGATGATGAAGGTATCAGATTGTTAATCGGATTGTCGGCGGCTAATGCTGATTCACACATTGGCGCTATTCAGGCCTTAAGCGAATTATTATGTGAAGAGGAAGCACTAACCGCTTTGTTAGCGGCTAAATCAGAAAAACAATTGGCGGATATTATCGCTCAAGCATAATTAACGGTTTCCTTTCAGGACATTATTATGGAAAACAAGTCTGCTCGTGCCAAAGTCCAGGCTTTTGGTGGGTTTTTGACTGCAATGGTCATTCCCAACATCGGTGCGTTTATTGCCTGGGGTTTTATTACCGCATTATTTATTCCTACCGGTTGGATGCCGAATGAGCATTTCGCCAAAATTGTCGGTCCGATGATTACCTATTTACTGCCCGTCATGATTGGCTCCACTGGGGGCATCTGGTTGGCGGGAAACGCGGTGCGGTAATGGGGGGCATTGGTTCTATTGGCGTTATTGTGGGCGCGGATATCCCGATGTTCCTTGGCGCGATGGTAATGGGGCCGCTTGGCGGTTGGGTGATTAAGCATATCGACCGTCTGCTGGAAAAACGCATTCCTGCAGGCTTCGAGATGGTTATCAATAATTTCTCTCTTGGTATCGCGGGAATGCTCTTATGCTTGCTGGGGTTTGAAGTTATCGGCCCGGCGGTTCTCATTGCCAATAATTTCGTGAAGGAGTGTATTGAAGCGTTGGTTCATGCGGGCTATCTGCCGTTGCTATCCGTAATCAATGAGCCGGCAAAAATCCTCTTTCTGAACAATGCCATCGATCAGGGGGTGTATTATCCGCTGGGGATGCAGCAAGCTTCTGAAACGGGAAAATCAATTTTCTTCATGGTGGCATCTAACCCAGGGCCGGGATTAGGTTTGTTACTCGGCTTTGCTATCTTTGGCAAAGGGATGAGTAAAAAGTCTGCACCAGGCGCCATGATTATCCACTTCCTCGGTGGTATTCATGAACTGTATTTCCCGTATGTGCTGATGAAGCCTCTGACCCTGATCGCGATGATTGCCGGGGGAATGACCGGGACGTGGGTATTCCACCTGCTGGACGGTGGGTTAGTTGCGGGGCCAAGCCCAGGATCTATATTCGCCTATCTGGCATTAACGCCGAAAGGTTCTTTCCTCGCGACCATTGCAGGAGTCACCGCGGGAACCGTTGTTACTTTTGTTATTACCTCTGTCATCCTGAAAATGGAAAAGAACGTTGAAACAGAAAGTGAAGATGACTTTGCTGAATCAGCCAGAACCGTCAAAGCGATGAAGCAGGAAGGGAAATTCTCTTATAAAAACATTAAACGTGTCGCTTTTGTCTGTGATGCAGGAATGGGTTCCAGTGCTATGGGGGCAACCACGTTTCGTAAGCGTCTGGAGAAAGCGGGATTGAATATTACTGTGACGCATTATGCTATCGAAAACGTTCCGCAAGATGCCGATATTATTGTCACCCATGCCAGTCTTGAAGGTCGTGTTAAACGTGTAAGTGAAAAGCCATTAGTGCTGATTAAGAACTATATTGGTGACCCATTGTTGGATGATTTATTTAAACGCATTACTGCGAACTAGCCTTCTTCTATTTTTGGAGTGAATATGAAAACGAAAGTTGCTGCCATATATGGCAAGCAGGATATTCGTATCCGCGAATTTGAACTGCCTGCAATTACAGATAATGAATTGTTAGTAAGCGTAATATCCGATAGCGTTTGTTTGTCCACCTGGAAAGCAGCAGCATTGGGGAGCGATCATAAACGCGTACCGGACGATCTGGAAAATCATCCGGTTATTACCGGACATGAATGTGCAGGTATTATTGTTGAGGTGGGAAAAAACCTGACGGATAAATATAAGAAAGGTCAGCGTTTTGTGTTGCAACCCGCGATGGGATTGCCAAGTGGATATTCAGCAGGATACAGCTATGAATATTTTGGCGGCAATGCGACATATATGATTATCCCGGAAGTGGCGATTAACCTGGGATGCGTTTTGCCTTACCACGGCTCTTATTTTGCCGCCGCCTCATTGGCAGAACCGATGTGCTGTATTATTGGCGCGTATAACGCGAATTTTCACACCACGCCTTACGTTTATGAGCATCGCATGGGGATTAAGCCAGGGGGGAACATTGCGCTTCTGGCCTGCGCCGGGCCGATGGGTATTGGTGCAATAGATTATGCCATTAACGGGAATATTCAGCCGTCGCGGGTGGTGGTGGTCGACATTGACGAAGCACGACTGGCTCAGGCTAAAAAACTGTTGCCCGTTGAGCTGGCGGCAGAAAAGGGGATTGAGCTCATCTATGTGAATACTACTGGCATGGATTCTCCGACAGCGATGCTGCGAGCGTTAACTCATGACGCAGGTTTTGATGATGTCTTTGTGTATGCGGCAGTGCCTGCAGTTGTTGAGATGGCTGATGATTTACTCGCGGAAGATGGTTGCCTGAATTTTTTTGCCGGCCCTACGGACAGTAACTTCAAAGTGCCGTTTAATTTTTATAACGTGCACTACAACAGCACTCACGTTGTCGGGACATCCGGTGGTTCAACGGATGATATGAAAGAGGCCATTGCGCTCAGTGCAACTGGCCAACTGCAACCGTCGTTTATGGTGACGCACATTGGCGGCCTTGATGCAGTTCCGGAAACTGTATTGAATTTACCGGCGATCCCCGGCGGTAAGAAGCTGATATATAACGGCGTTACCATGCCACTAACTGCCATTGCTGATTTTGCCGAGAAAGGGAAAACTGACCCATTATTCAAAGAACTGGCGCTACTGGTGGAGGAGACGCACGGTATCTGGAATGAAAAGGCAGAAAAATACCTTTTGGCACACTTTGGCGTTGATATCGGGGAGGCGGCGATATGATGTCGCTGGCATGGCCGCTATTTCGTATCACGGAGCAGGCTGCACTGGCAGCCTGGCCGCAAACCGGGTGCGGCGATAAAAACAAGATTGATGGTCTGGCTGTGACGGCAATGCGGGAAGCATTGAACAGTATTGCCATTCGCGGACGCATCGTTATTGGCGAAGGGGAGATTGATCAAGCCCCGATGCTGTGGATTGGTGAGGAAGTGGGAACCGGCACCGGACCTGAGGTAGATATCGCCGTTGATCCTATCGAAGGAACCCGAATGGTGGCTATGGGGCAAAGCAATGCGCTGGCCGTCATGGCGTTTGCCCCTCGCGGTAGTTTGTTACACGCCCCTGATATGTACATGAAAAAACTGGTTGTTAATCGGTTTGCGAAAGGGGCGATTAATCTGGCGCTGCCGTTGGCAGATAATCTGCGTAATGTGGCAGAGGCGTTGGGTAAACCGCTGGAGCGACTGCGGATGGTAACGCTGGATAAACCGCGCCTTCAACCAGCGATTGCCGAGGCAACACGGCTTGGCGTCAAGGTCTTTGCTCTGCCCGACGGCGACGTGGCCGCCAGCGTGCTGGCCTGTATGCAGGAGAATCCTTATGATCTGATGTATACCATTGGCGGCGCGCCTGAGGGGGTTATTTCAGCCTGTGCGGTTAAAGCGCTGGGGGGCGATATGCAGGCTGAACTGATTGATTTTTGCGAAGCGAAAGGAAACAACGCAGATAATCGTCTGATTGCGGCACAGGAACATCAGCGCTGCGCGGAAATGGGCGTTGCGATCAACCGGATCTATGCGCTGGACGAACTGGTAGGGGGAAATAAGATCCTCTTCAGCGCGACAGGGGTCACGGGCGGCGATCTTGTGAAAGGGATCCAACAGGTTGCGAATGGTGTGCGCACGCAAACTTTACTGATCGGCGGCGCGGATCGAACGTGTAATATAATAGACTCTCTGCATTCATGGTGATTTATCGAGAAACGAATGACGACGCTGACAGAAGACGATGTGCTTGAGCAGCTGGATGCTCAAAATAATTTACTCTCGTTTATGACGACGGCACATAACATTTTGCTCCAGGGCATTAAGCGCTTTCTACCGTCGCTGTTCGTTAATAACGATGAAGAGATCGTGGAATATGCAGTGAAGCCGTTACTCGCCCAGAGTGGACCGCTTGACGATATCGACGTTGCGTTACGTCTGATTTATGCGTTGGGAAAAATGGATAAATGGCTTTATGCCGACATCACCCATTTCTCTCAGTTTTATCAGTACCTGAACGAGCAGGATAATATCCCCGGTTTTGCCGATGACATTACCTGGGATTTTGTCAGCAACGTGAACAGTATCACCCGCAACGCAACGCTCTACGGTGCGCTGGAGTCGATGAAATTTGCCGACTTTGCTGCGTGGTCCGAAGTGCGCTTTAGCGCAATGGTCAAGACGGCAATGACGCTGGCAGTGACGGCGATTTTAAAGGAATTAACGCCGTGAAAATCAAACTAACGGTGAATGGGTTACAGGTTGAAGCACATTACCGTGATGATGAGATAGAGAACGTCCACAAACCGTTATTACAACAGCTGGCAAAAATACACGCCACTCACCCGCAGCGACGAACGATCGTTTTTCTCAGCGCACCGCCTGGTACGGGTAAATCGACGCTGACCACCTTCTGGGAATATCTCTCCCGTCAGGATCCTGGCCTGCCGGAGATCCAGACGCTGCCGATGGATGGCTTCCATCACTACAACACCTGGCTGGATGCTCATAACCTGCGAGCATACAAAGGTGCGCCGGAAACCTTTGATGTGGATAAACTTGCACAGAATCTACGTCTGATAAGGGAAGGGGAGGGCTCCTGGCCACAGTACGACCGGCAAAAACACGATCCGGTAGAAGCGGCCATAACAGTGACCGCGCCGATTGTGATTGTGGAAGGTAACTGGTTATTACGCGATGATGAAAGGTGGCGGGCGTTAGCTGAGTTTTGTGATTACTCGCTGTTTATTCGTGCTCCTGCCAACGCGCTCCGTACACGACTGGTAGGCCGTAAACTGGCGGGCGGACTATCACAAGCTGACGCTGAGGCGTTTTATGAGCGTACCGACGGACCGAATGTTCATCGGGTACTGGAAGCAAGTCTGCCTGGTGACCTGACGCTGGAGATGCTGGAATCTGGTGAATATCGGATTGCGTGAAGGCCAATTATTCCTGTTAAGCCGTAATGATTATTACGGTTTACTGGAATAATTTCCCCCGGTCTCAGCGGGAAAAATGTGATGTACGTCAGGTAACTGTTTTCTTTGGCTGGACAATCATTCCTTTTATTCCGCGTTTCGCTTATTCTAGCTGAAGCGTTTCAGTCGATTAAATGTTCGACAATTAACCAATTAGTCGCAGTTTGCGACAGGTAAGGTTTCCCTGAGCGATTTGCTGCATTACTCTGTCTGCCACATCGTTTCTGAGAAATCCTTGCAGGAGACCTATGACCGTACGCGTAGCGATTAATGGTTTCGGTCGCATCGGACGCAACGTGGTTCGTGCTTTGTATGAATCCGGGCGTCGGGCGGAAATCACCGTGGTGGCAATCAACGAACTGGCGGATGCTGCAGGCATGGCGCATTTGTTGAAATATGACACCAGCCATGGACGTTTTGCCTGGGATGTTCGTCAGGAACGTGACCAGCTCATCGTTGGCGATGACGCGATCCGCATTCTGCATGAGCGAACGCTCGATGCGCTTCCCTGGCGCGAACTGAGTGTCGACGTTGTGCTGGATTGTACGGGGGTCTTCGGCAACCGCGAACACGGCGAGGCGCATATTGCCGCTGGTGCAAAAAAAGTGCTCTTTTCACATCCTGGTAGTCACGACATCGACGCAACCGTTGTGTATGGCGTTAATCAGGATCAGCTGCGCGCTGAACACCGGATCGTTTCCAACGCCTCCTGCACCACGAATTGCATAATACCCGTCATTAAATTGCTGGATGATGCTTACGGCATTGAGTCTGGTACCGTCACCACGATCCACTCCGCGATGCACGATCAGCAGGTTATTGATGCCTATCATCCTGACCTGCGTCGCACGCGAGCGGCCAGCCAGTCTATTATTCCGGTTGATACCAAACTGGCGGCGGGCATCACGCGAATTTTCCCGCAGTTTAACGATCGTTTTGAAGCGATTGCGGTGCGTGTACCGACCATAAATGTGACGGCGATCGACTTAAGCGTGACGGTGAAAAAACCAGTAAAAGCCAGTGAAGTCAACCAGTTGCTGCAAAAAGCAGCACAAGGTGCATTTCATGGTATAGTTGACTATACGGAATTACCGTTGGTCTCTGTAGATTTTAACCACGACCCGCACAGCGCCATCGTTGATGGTACGCAAACGCGCGTGAGTGGCGCTCACCTGATCAAAACGCTGGTCTGGTGTGATAATGAATGGGGCTTTGCTAACCGTATGCTCGACACAACGTTAGCGATGGCTGCTATTGGTTTCAGGCTCGACGCTTGAGCGTCGACAAAACTTTATGAATCAACGAGAGGATTCACCATGTCTGTAATTAAGATGACCGATCTGGATCTGGCTGGTAAACGCGTTTTTATCCGTGCGGACCTGAACGTACCAGTTAAAGAAGGGAAAGTAACCAGCGATGCGCGTATCCGTGCTTCCCTGCCGACCATCGAACTGGCCCTGAAACAGGGTGCTAAAGTGATGGTAACTTCCCACCTGGGTCGTCCTACCGAAGGCGAGTACAACGAAGAATTCTCTCTGCTGCCGGTTGTTAACTACCTGAAAGACAAACTGTCTGCTCCGGTTCGCCTGGTAAAAGATTACCTGGACGGCGTTGAAGTCGCTGCCGGTGAACTGGTTGTTCTGGAAAACGTTCGCTTCAACAAAGGCGAGAAGAAAGACGACGAAGCACTGTCCAAAAAATACGCTGCGCTGTGTGACGTATTCGTAATGGACGCTTTCGGTACCGCTCACCGTGCGCAGGCTTCTACCCACGGTATCGGTAAATTCGCCGACGTAGCTTGCGCTGGTCCGCTGCTGGCTGCTGAGCTGGATGCGCTGGGTAAAGCGCTGAAAGAACCTGCTCGTCCGATGGTGGCTATCGTTGGTGGTTCTAAAGTTTCTACCAAACTGACCGTTCTGGACTCTCTGTCAAAAATCGCTGACCAGCTGATCGTTGGTGGTGGTATCGCGAACACCTTCGTTGCTGCTCAAGGCCACAACGTCGGCAAATCCCTGTACGAAGCTGACCTGGTTGATGAAGCTAAGCGTCTGCTGACGACTTGCGATATCCCGGTCCCGACTGACGTTCGCGTAGCGACTGAATTCTCTGAAACTGCACCGGCTACGCTTAAATCCGTTAGCGATGTAAAAGAAGACGAGCAGATCCTGGATATCGGCGACGCTTCTGCACAGCAGCTGGCTGACATTCTGAAGAATGCGAAAACCATTCTGTGGAACGGCCCGGTTGGCGTGTTCGAATTCCCGAACTTCCGCAAAGGTACTGAAATCGTTGCTAATGCTATCGCAGACAGCGAAGCATTCTCTATCGCAGGCGGCGGTGACACCCTGGCAGCAATCGACCTGTTCGGCATTGCTGACAAAATCTCCTACATCTCTACTGGCGGCGGCGCATTCCTCGAATTCGTGGAAGGCAAAGTACTGCCAGCAGTAGCCATGCTCGAAGAGCGTGCTAAAAAGTAAGACATTGATGGGCAGGGAAACCTGCCCAATTATTAGCGCGCTGTCGAGCGCGCCCCCTTTCCAAGGCCGAAGATACAGGACTCGCAACATGTCTAAAATTTTTGATTTCGTAAAACCAGGCGTAATCACTGGTGATGACGTACAGAAAGTTTTCCAGGTAGCTAAAGAAAACAACTTTGCTCTGCCAGCTGTTAACTGCGTTGGTACCGACTCCATCAACGCCGTTCTGGAAACCGCTGCAAAAGTTAAAGCGCCGGTAATCGTCCAGTTCTCCAACGGTGGTGCTTCTTTCATCGCGGGTAAAGGCGTGAAGTCTGACGTTCCTCAGGGCGCTGCAATCCTGGGTGCTATCTCTGGTGCGCATCACGTTCACCAGATGGCTGAACACTATGGTGTTCCGGTTATCCTGCACACTGACCACTGCGCGAAGAAACTGCTGCCGTGGATCGACGGTCTGCTGGACGCGGGTGAAAAACACTTCGCAGCAACAGGCAAACCGCTGTTCTCTTCTCACATGATCGACCTGTCTGAAGAGTCTCTGGAAGAGAACATCGAAATCTGCTCCAAATACCTGGCGCGCATGTCCAAAATGGGCATGACTCTGGAAATCGAACTGGGTTGCACCGGTGGTGAAGAAGACGGCGTGGACAACAGCCACATGGACGCTTCTGCACTGTACACCCAACCGGAAGACGTTGACTACGCATACACCGAGCTGAGCAAAATCAGCCCGCGTTTCACCATCGCAGCGTCCTTCGGTAACGTACACGGCGTTTACAAGCCGGGTAACGTAGTTCTGACCCCGACCATCCTGCGCGACTCTCAGGACTATGTTTCTAAGAAACATAACCTGCCGCATAACAGCCTGAACTTCGTCTTCCACGGTGGTTCCGGTTCTACTGCTCAGGAAATCAAAGACTCCGTAAGCTACGGCGTAGTGAAAATGAACATCGACACCGATACCCAATGGGCTACCTGGGAAGGCGTTCTGAACTACTACAAAGCAAACGAAGCTTACCTGCAGGGTCAGTTGGGCAACCCGAAAGGCGAAGATCAGCCGAACAAGAAATACTACGATCCGCGCGTATGGCTGCGTGCTGGTCAGGCAACCATGATCACCCGTCTGGAACAGGCTTTCAAAGAACTGAACGCGGTTGACGTTCTGTAATTCCGTCTGCGGACAGTAAAAATGGCTTCCTTTGGGAAGCCATTTTTTTTACTGCATAACGCAGGTTCCTTTTTCACCCGCCAGGACCTGTGGCGCATCCTTCAGGGCGCCGATAAATGCTGCGTTTCCGGTCTGTTTGACAAACTGTATCACCGCCGCCGCTTTCGGGCCCATTGCACCGTCAGGCGCGGCAAACGGCGCCAGCTCTTCTGGTGTGACATGTCGTAGCGCACGCGCCTGGGGGGTTCCCCAGTTTTCATACACGGCATCGGCGTCCGTCAGGATCAGCAGGTGGTCAGCGTTAATGGATTGCGCCAGCACGGCAGCGGTCAAATCCTTATCAATGACGGCTTCGGTTCCCTGATAGCCATCGCCTTGCGCAATGACCGGAATACCACCACCGCCACAGCAAATCACCATGTGTCCCGCATCCATCAACGTGCAGATGGCATCACTGTCGAGAATTTTTAGCGGTGTCGGGGAGGGAACCACGCGGCGAATATATTGCCCATCCGCTTTCATCTGCCAGCCATAGCGTTCTTCCAGCTCTGTCTGTTGATCCGGCTGGTAGACGGGGCCGATATATTTACCGGGGGTTGAGAAAGCGTCATCCTGCGGATCGACCTCAACGCGGGTCATCAGCGTCGTCACGGGCGCGTTACCTGTGGATGACGCCAGCGCCTGGGCAATGGCAAAACCGATCATCCCCTGACTTTCCGCAACCAGAATGTCCAGCGGCCAGGCCGGGGACTCTTTGTAAGCCGCGTTCTGTAGCGCCAGCAGACCAACCTGAGGACCGTTGCCATGAACAATGACCAGTTGATAATCACGGGCTAATTCGGATGCCATTTCGGCAAATACCTGAATACTACGCTGCTGGTTTTCTGCACTCAAAATTTCTCCGCGCTGTAATAAGGCATTGCCGCCAAGCGCAATGACAATCTTCTTTTTCATTAATGACCTCATTGTGAAAAATATCTCGTGGTCAACATAGCGTTTTATCGCTTTTATTATGTGATAAGGTCGACAACTCAAATACCTGTAAAAATATCTCGATAATTAATGATGTTTTCTGTCTCTTTATTTAAATTGCTTTGAAAGTGATTATTAGACTTTTTTTAATAATGTTGCGGCCAGTTCCCAGAAATTTATAACAATGGATTTTGTGTGATTTTATTCAAATGAAATGAATTTTTACCCCGATATGGTAGACGCAGTTAAAACATCAAACCTCACGTATTCTGTCAGATAACATGAGGTATTCAGCGGTAATGATTACCGGGAGATTAATTATGTCTGGTTCATATGAAGTGGCTGAGGCCACAAAGAAAAGAGGAATACCGGCCTGGTGGGTCACCGTTTTTCTGTTCTGGCTGGGATGGATTTTTATGTATGCCGACCGCACGGTGCTCAATCCGGTGATGGGCGAATTAGAAAAAGAATTTGGCTTAAGCGGCACACAATTGGGTATTCTTAATTCTGTGTTCTATTTTTCTTACGCATTACTTCAGGTACCTGCCGGAATTCTGGGTGACAAAATTGGTAAGAAAAAGGTGCTGGTTCCGGGGTTTATTCTTTTTGGTGTTTTCACCGCGGTAACCGGCTGGGCAAAAAGTTGGTACACCCTGCTGTTTGCCCGCGTGGTGACGGGGGCGGGTGAAGGAACCTATTATGGTCCGCAATACGGTCTTTCCTCTGAGCAGATCCCGAAGAAGTACCGCTCTCTTGGCAGCGCAATCATCAACAGCGGTATGGCTTTTGGTATTGCGCTGGGGCTGATGACCTCAAGCTGGCTGGTATACGATCAGGGATATTCATGGCGGATGCCATTCTATGCGATGGCGGTTCCATCCGTGCTGGTTGGGGTGGCTATCTGGCTATTTGTGAAAGAGAAGAAACGTACTGCCGACGCCGATGGCGCGCCGGTTAAAAAGGGTAAATTCAGCGATCTGCTGAAAAACCGTAATTTAATTATCACCTATATTATGGTGTTCTGTAGCCTGTTCGGTTTCTTCGTTATCCTGACCTGGCTTCCCTATTATCTGCAAAATGAACGGGGTATCGCTGGCAGCGAAACCGGATTTATCTCTTCGCTGGTGGCCTGGATTTCCATTCCTGGGGCGCTGCTATTCTCCAGCCTGTCTGACAAATTAGGCAAGCGTAAACCTTTAATTATGTTCCTGGTGCCGGTCGCGATTATCAGCATGTTGTCAATTATTTGGATGCCGAATATGACAGGTGTTATCACTGCGCTGTGTGTCTATGGTCTGGTGGGTAAACTGGCGCTGGATCCGGTACTGGTTGCCCTGGTAGCCGACAGCGTGGATGAAAATAATTACAGCACCGCATTTGGCTTATTTAATTTTATTGGCATGAGTTCATCCATTCTGGCACCGATTATTGCCGGGGCTGCACGTGATATGACCGGAAGCCTGGCTTCCAGTTTCTATGTTTCAGCCGTACTACTGGCTATTGGTTTATTCGCAATGCTGTTTTTAAAAGAACAACGCACATAAAGAGGTAGCGGTAATGATTTACGCCTTTATTAAAAAGGGAAGTTTTCAGGATTCCGTCAGCCTGATGATCATTTCCCGAAAACTCAGTGAGCGCCCGGAAGTTGATCAGGTTTCGGTCATGATGGGAACACCAGCCAATAAATCGATGCTGGATTCCACAGGGTTCTGGCACGACGACTTTGCCGATGCCACGCCAAATGATATTTGTGTGGCGGTCAGAACCGAAGGTGAGCAGCCTGAGATCCTGGATTTGATTCGTGAGCAACTGGAGAAAGAGTTAAGCGCGATCGCCAACGCGTCGGGGAGTTCACATCAACTGGTGAAAGCTCGCCGCTTCGAAAGCGCGTGCCAGAAATTACCTCAGGCCAATCTTCTGCTGGTCTCCGTCGCCGGAGAATATGCCGCATCTGTTGCCAGAGAGGGGTTGCAGGCCAATAAAAACGTCATGTTGTTTTCCGATAACGTACCGCTGGAGCAGGAAGTTGAGCTGAAAACCATGGCACGCGAGCGCGGGCTGATCGTCATGGGGCCAGACTGCGGTACGGCGATGATTGCCGGAAGCCCATTAGCTTTTGCCAACGTCCTGCCTGAAGGCGGGATTGGCGTGATTGGCGCGTCAGGCACCGGTATTCAGGAAATTACCTCGCAGATTGCGCTGCATCAGCAGGGCATTAGCCATGCGATTGGCCTGGGGGGACGTGACCTGAGCGCTGACGTGGGCGGTATCAGCGCATTGACCGCGCTGGAGATGCTGGCTGCGGATGATGCCACGCGGGTAATGGCTTTTGTCTCCAAGCCGCCGTCTCCGCAGGTGCGAACCCGCATTATTGCTGCGATGCAAAAGGTGGGGAAACCGGTTGTCGCGCTGTTTCTGGGCAGCAAGCCGGAGCAGCGTCGCGAAGGAAACGTCTGGCTGGCGAATTCACTTTCTGATGCCGCGCGGCTGGCGGTGCTGCTGATGCGCGTGGCGCAGCAGAGACGGGCTCAGCCGGAAGTGGCAGGCAAAGGGATTTACGGCCTGTATGCCGGGGGGACGCTGGCCGCGGAAGCCGCCATGCTGCTCTCAGCGGGGCTGGGGGTTCCCGTGAGTGAAAGCCACGACCAGGGCGTGATGCTGGACGCCGGTGGTCATCGTATTGTCGACCTCGGGGACGACAGCTACACCCTGGGCAGACCGCATCCGATGATTGACCCAACCACCCGCAGCATTGAAATCGAAAAACTGGCCGCGTTTCCGGATGTCGGGGTACTGCTGCTGGATGTCGTACTGGGCTATGGCGCCTGCGCCGATCCAGCGGGGGCGGTTGTTGAGGCGGTAGATCAAGTGCGCGCCAAACGCACTGCGCCGCTGGTGGTGATTGCTACTCTGACCGGAACCGAGGGCGATCCGCAGGGCCGCAGCGAGCAGGAAGAGAAACTCCGTGAAGCCGGGGTTGCCGTGGTAGAAACCCTCGAAGAGGCGGTACTGCTCGCCGTTAGCCTGACGCATCACCAGAATCACAATATTCCACAGACGCATAGCGCGCTTCTTGCGGGCGTACAGGTTATCAACGCCGGATTGCGCAGCTTCGCGCTGGATCTGCAAAGTAGCGGTACGCCGGTTGTGCATTATCAGTGGGCGCCTGTTGCCGGTGGCAACGCCCGTCTTGCCAACTTACTCAAACAGTTACATTAAGTTCAGAGGTACGGATATGTATTCATCTATTGCACAGGCCAACGAAGCCATTATCGAACGAATTAAAGCTGCACGCCCCCACTGGGTTGCCGTGCGTCCTGCAAAAGAAGCGGTGGCCGAATTATCTTCTGGACGCAAATTACTGCACGCTGGTCCGCCGATTGCCTGGGGAGAGATGACAGGCCCAATGCGCGGAGCCTGTATTGGCGCATCGCTGTTTGAAGGCTGGGCGGTCACGGAGGAAGATGCCCTGCGGATGCTGGAGCAGGGAGAGGTCGAGTTTATTCCTTGCCACCACGTTGGCGCGGTCGGTCCGATGGGTGGTATTACGTCCGCCAATATGCCGGTGCTGGTCGTGCGTGATATCGTCCACGGCAATCAGGCCTGCTGCAACCTCAATGAGGGGATCGGCAAAGTGATGCGCTTTGGCGCTTACGGCGATGACGTGCAGAAACGTCTGCGCTGGATGCGTGATACGCTGGCGCCGGTATTGCAGGAAGCGCTCTCGCAGATGGAAAACGGCGTCGATCTGACGGCACTGATGGCGCAGGCTATCACGATGGGCGATGAGTTCCACCAACGTAATATTGCGGCCTCTTCTCTGCTGCTACGCACGCTTTCTCCGGTGATTGCCGGACTGGCGCGTCCGAAGGCGGAAATCATTGAGGTGTTGCAATTCCTGAGCGTCACCGACCAGTTCTTCCTTAACCTGGCAATGGCCTACAGTAAAGCCGTTATGGATGCGTCGGCGGAAATTAAAGCAGGTTCTGTGGTGACCGCCATGACGCGTAACGGCCGTGATTTCGGTATTCGCGTGAGCGGCACAGGCGATCGTTGGTTTACCGCGCCGGTGAACACGCCGCAGGGGCTGTTCTTTACCGGCTATAGCCAGACTGATGCCAATCCGGATATCGGCGACAGTGCCATCACGGAAACGCTGGGGATTGGCGGTGCTGCGATGATCGCCGCACCGGGCGTAACGCGCTTCGTTGGCGCGGGTGGCATGGGGGCTGCGCTGGAGACATCGGAAGAGATGGCGGAGATCTATCTTGCCAACAATCCGCTGTTCCAGATCCCGTCATGGGATTTCAAAGGGGCATGTCTGGGGCTGGATATCCGTCGCGTCGTGGAAACGGGGATTACGCCGCTGATTAACACCGGTATTGCTCACAAGGATGCGGGGATCGGCCAGGTGGGGGCGGGCACCGTTCGCGCACCGCTGCTCTGTTTTGAAAAAGCGCTTGAAGCGCTGGCGGAACTGCATCACATCACGGCATAACAACGTCGCCGGAAGGCGACGCAGTTGCGTTTTATCCGGCCTGCGAATGAGTTCATTCCGTAGGCCGGCTCGGGCGCTCTCCCTGCCATCCAGTGTCCTGGAGTGTATCGATGGTGACGATTAAGGCATTAGCCAGCGCGGGTTTTTATCGACTTCCCGATGGCGAATGGAGGTTGCACAGCCGCTTCTCGCAGGCGATTAATTTTTGCCGTCCTGACGGCGAGCTGTTGACGCTGTTTCGCTACGGAAAGGGGATGGGACCGACGGGCATGCTGCTGAGCACCACACAGTTTTCCCGCGTGGCGCATATTGAACGACTTATCAAACAGGGGAGCATCCTGCGGGTACAGGGTATAGCGCTTTGCTCGCGTCGCACACTCCGGATGTCGCTGGATCCTGCCGTACTTGCCCCTGTCGATCTCTCTTTTTGCACTCAACACAGTGGTCTTTCCGGAGCGCTGAATCAGCCACTCAATACGATGTTGCACTACCCTGAAATCATTGAGCAACTTGAGTGCTGGCATCGTGGCGTGACGCCTGACTGGCGCTGGCTGATCGGATACGGCCCAGGACTGACGCCCAGCGGCGATGATATGCTGACGGGGATGCTGGCTGTGCTGTATGCTGCGGGGCTTTCTGCCAAATTGCGCTATTTTTTACCCCCGACGGAGCAACTTGTGCCGCTCACCACGTCAGTAAGCTGTAGCTATCTGAACAGCGCCAGAGTGGGCGAATTTTCAACGCCGCTACAGAAGGTGATGCGTGGTTTACAGTCCGGACGCGATCCGCATTCTGCAATCAGACGCCTGCTTGCTGTCGGGCACTCCTCGGGGGCGGACATATTGCTGGGAATCGCGATAGCGCAACGGTGGTTACAGGTGGTCGACTCAAGGGGAACGCATGCTCGATCAGGAAACAATACGCACTTTTATTCGGGTTGCACAGACGGAGAGTTTTTCCCGCGCGGCCAGCTCCCTGCATAAAACGCCCGCGGCGATTAGCTATCGCATTAAAACGCTGGAAGAGCAGGTGGGGACGCTGCTCTTTTTACGTACAACCCGCTCCGTCAGTCTGACACTGGCTGGACAACATCTGCTTGAGCATTGTCGACAGTGGCTTAACTGGCTGGATGCAATGCCGGACGAGCTTCAGCAGATCAACGCGGGCGTTGAACGGCAGGTGAACATCGTTATCAACAATCTGCTGTACCAGCCGCAGACCACGGCAGATTTACTGACCTGGCTGCACCAACAATTTCCCTTCACCCGATTTCAAATTTCCCGACAGGTCTATATGGGCGTGTGGGATTCGCTACTGTATGACGATTTCCAATTGGCGATTGGCGTCACCGGATCGGAATCGCTCTCCAATAATATCTCTCTGTTGCCGCTGGGAGATATCAGTTGGCGGTTTGTGGTAGCGCAAAATCACCCGCTGGCCAGCCATCCAGTGCCGGTACTGTCAGACGATATGCTGCGCCGCTATCCGGCTATCAATATTGAAGATACCTCGCGTACGCTTACGCGCCGCGTCGCCTGGCTGCTTAGCGGACAAAAGGAGATCAAAGTGCCGGATCTCAGCACTAAGCTGGCCTGTCATTTAAGCGGGCTTGGCGTCGGCTTTTTACCCGAGCGGATGTGTCGTCCTTATGTTGAATCCGGGGCACTGGTTGCCCGTGAGGTGATTAATCCGCGCCAGCCATCGCCGCTCTCGATTGCCTGGAAGAATGCGGGCAGCGGAAAGGTGGTCAGTGAAATTGCGGACATTTTTAAGCAAAAAGATTCGCTGGTGAGTGGGTTCCTGCGGATGGTCGATCGACCGGCGGAGAACTGAGTTTACGGCGGTTTTTTAAGGGATCATGTTGAAAAAATGGCAGATTCGGTCTTTTTTGTTTACCTTTAATAGGGTGTTTTCGTGAGATTGATCTCGTAATTTTTTTGACATGCTCAAGGACTATTGAATGGAAGATTTGAATGTTGTCGACAGCATAAACGGTGCGGGCACCTGGCTGGTCCGCAATCAGGAGCTACTGTTGAGCTATGCCGTCAACATCGTTGCGGCCATCGCGATTGTCATTATCGGTATGATCGTGGCGCGTATCGTATCAAACACCGTTAATCGCCTGATGCTGGCGCGTAAAATTGATGCCACCGTTGCCGACTTTCTTTCTGCACTGGTGCGCTACGGTATTATCGCTTTCACGCTGATTGCCGCGCTGGGTCGCGTTGGGGTGCAAACTGCCTCCGTGATCGCCGTTCTCGGTGCCGCGGGTTTAGCTGTCGGTCTGGCACTGCAAGGGTCGCTGTCCAACCTCGCCGCAGGCGTGCTGCTGGTGATGTTCCGTCCGTTCCGCGCGGGTGAATATGTAGACCTTGGCGGCGTTGCGGGAACCGTGCTTAACGTGCAGATTTTCTCCACAACTATGCGTACCGTAGACGGTAAGATTGTGGTGATCCCAAACGGTAAAATTATTGCCGGGAACATCATTAACTTCTCTCGCGAGCCGGTCCGTCGTAACGAATTTATTATCGGCGTGGCCTACGACTCCGATATCGATCAGGTGAAAAAAATCCTCACTGATATCATCCAGTCTGAAGATCGCATCCTAAAAGACCGTGAAATGACGGTACGCCTGAATGAGCTGGGCGCTTCCTCGATTAATTTCGTCGTACGTGTCTGGAGCAACAGCAGCGATCTGCAAAGCGTCTACTGGGATGTACTGGAGCGTATTAAGCGCGAGTTTGACGCCAACGGTATCAGCTTCCCGTACCCGCAGATGGATGTGAACTTTAAACGCGTGAAAGAGAACGCGACCGAGTAACTTCAGCTAAAAACGCCCGCCAGAGAGAGGCGGGCGTTGATTTATCTCGTCTTGTTAAGAATTGCGCTGACACCCTGCATCAGCTCGCCAACATCGTTTATTCCTTTACTTTCCTGTTGGGCAATCCATTCGGCCTGAACGTGCTGATACCCGGTAGCGGCTTGCCACGCATTCAGCTCGCTGTTGGTCAGGTAATGAACGTGTGCACCCTCTTTTGCCATCTTTTTCGCCATTGCGGTCAGGCTTGCGTCCTGCACTGCGCCAATACGCTTTTGCGTCATGGCGGCGGCCCGATTGATGGCTGCGCGATCTTTCACGTCCAGGCTATCCCAGACGTCTTTATTCATCACCAGAAGATAAACGTGTCCGAGCCAGAGCGAAGGGGAGAGCTGAATATAGGGGGCCGCCCGCTGGGCATGGATATCATCTCCGCTGTCGAGGTTAACCATCAGGCCGTCAAGCTGTCCGGTCTGAAGCGCATCGGTAATTTTTTCATTCCATGGCATGCTGACCGGCACGCCGCCTGCGTTGCGTAAAAATGATTGATGCCAAAAGCTGGCGGTCCGCCATTGGCTTGCATTCAGCTGTGCCAAATCGACGTTCGGCCTGGTCGTAAAAAATCCAACCGGATAGCCGAGGAAAAACTGAAGATTCACCAGATTGTTGTTTTCCAGCTCGCGACCAAACTGGCGATACTCGCGGAAAATCCGCTGAAAGGCGTTAACCTGCGCTTCACCACGGCCCGGTCCGAGGGGGAAGCTCTTAAAAATCTGGTGTCGCGGCAGTTGTTCGGGCGTGTACTCAGGGACCACGATCCCCATATCCGCCACGCTGCCCTGGCCGATCGTTTTTAAGGCGTCATAGCTGGTGGACAGCTCGCCGTTCCAGTGAGCGTCGATTTTCAAACGTCCAAGCGACTCTTGTTCGATCGCGCGAAAAAAAGTCTCTTTTATGAGCCGGGTACGCATGTTGCCATATGGCTCGTGATCGGTATAGCGCAGCGTTCTGTCTGCGCTGGCGACAGTGGGCCACAAACTGGTAACTATCAGCGAGGCACAGAAGAGAAAAATGTTCGCGTTATGCTTCATACCCATTCCTTTGGTATAGACAGATTTATCTTTCAGCATACCTCGGGTAACGCACAATCGCTATTGTCAGAGACTGAATATGGAGGGGAGTGTGCGCGGTATTATTAATAATGCTAATTACTGATTAATATTATCCATTTCCTCTAATGAATCCCGCGCAGTATAGTCTGCCCACAAGACAATTATGTGAGATGTTTTACATGTTATCCTACTATTTTCAAGGGCTTGCGCTTGGTGCAGCCATGATACTTCCGCTTGGTCCACAAAATGCCTTCGTGATGAATCAGGGGATCCGTCGTCAGTATCACATCATGATCGCTTTACTCTGCGCTATCAGTGATTTAGTGCTGATTTGCGCGGGTATCTTCGGCGGTAGCGCCTTGCTGATGCAGTCGCCATGGCTGATGGCGCTGGTCACCTGGGGCGGGGTCGCATTTTTACTCTGGTACGGATTCGGTGCGCTAAAAACGGCGATGAGCAGTAATCTGGAACTGGCCAGCGCCGAGGTGATGAAGCAGGGGCGCTGGAAAATCATCGCCACTATGCTGGCGGTGACATGGCTCAACCCACATGTTTACCTGGATACCTTTGTGGTGCTCGGGAGTCTGGGGGGACAACTGGACGTTGAGCCTAAACGCTGGTTTGCACTGGGAACCGTCAGCGCTTCGTTCCTGTGGTTCTTCGGTCTGGCATTGCTGGCGGCCTGGCTGGCACCGCGTCTGCGAACTGCAAAAGCACAGCGCATCATCAATACGCTGGTAGGATTAGTGATGTGGTTTATCGCTTTTCAGCTGGCAAAAGAAGGTGTTGCGCACGTTCATGCGCTGTTCAACTAAGTGTTGTCTGATGGACAACGCAGCGAGATCGGCTAAGCTTGCCTGCATGTGCCCTGAGTTTTGGGGTAATTAATGAAACATGGAGGAACGACCGTGAAGTTCAAAATAATGGCCCTGGCGGCATTAGTCGGATTCAGCGCACTATCGGTACAGGCAAATGAGTTGCCAAATGGACCGCACATCGTGACTTCCGGAACGGCAAGCGTAGATGCAACACCAGACATCGCCACCCTGGCGATTGAAGTGAACGTTGCTGCAAAGGATGCGGCTTCCGCGAAGAAGCAGGCCGATGAGCGCGTGGCGCAATATCTGTCTTTCCTTGAACAGAACCAGATAGCGAAGAAAGACATTAGCGCTGCAAACTTGCGTACGCAGCCGGACTACGACTACCAGAACGGCAAAAGCATCCTCAAAGGTTATCGTGCAGTGCGCACCGTTGAAGTCACGCTGCGTCAGTTGGACAAACTCAACGCTCTGCTTGATGGCGCGCTGAAGGCCGGTCTGAATGAGATTCGTTCGGTATCGCTGGGCGTTGCCCAGCCGGATGCTTACAAAGACAAGGCGCGTAAAGCGGCGATTGATGATGCTGTTCATCAGGCTGAACAGCTGGCCGCGGGCTTTAATAGCAAACTGGGTCCCGTTTACAGTGTGCGTTACCACGTTTCCAATTATCAACCGAGCCCGATGGTACGGATGATGAAAGCAGATGCAGCGCCTGCAACCTCCGCTCAGGAAACCTACGAACAGCCGGTTATTCAGTTTGACGATCAGGTTGATGTCGTCTTCCAGATTGAGCCTACAGTAACCAATAAGTAGTCTTGATATAGGCGTAAGTCGCCATCCGGCAAGTTTTTAGCCTGATGGCGATGCTTACGCGTCTCATCAGGCCGACAAAATATTCCAGCCGGTTTTTTCTGTGAGCAACTGTAAAAATGAGACCTCACATTCAGTCTTTTTTTTCGTGGTAATGAGGATAGGCCATAGCGATTTTTAAGGGGACGCTATGGATATTTTTATCTCGAAAAAGATGCGTAATTTCATTCTGCTGGCGCAAACCAATAACATCGCCAGAGCGGCAGAAAAAATACATATGACCGCATCGCCTTTCGGTAAAAGCATTGCTGCACTGGAAGATCAAATCGGCTATACGCTGTTTACCCGTAAAGATAACAACATCAGCCTGAATAAAGCCGGACAGGAGCTGTATCAGAAGCTGTTTCCCGTCTATCAACGCCTCTCTGCTATTGATAACGAAATCCATAACGCCTCTTGTCGCTCGCGGGAAATCGTCATCGGTATCGATAATACTTATCCAACGATTATTTTTGACCAGTTGATTAGCCTTGGCGATAAATATGACGGCGTGACGGCCCAGGCCGTTGAATTCAGTGAGAATGGGGTGATTGATAATCTGTTCGACCGCAAACTGGATTTCATTATCTCGCCACAGCACGTTTCCCCCCGCGTACAGGAGTTGGAAAATCTGGCGATCAGCGAACTGCCTCCGCTACGTCTGGGGTTTCTCGTTTCCCGGCGCTACGAAGAGAAACAGCCGCAGGATCTGCTGCGCGAGCTACCCTGGCTGCAAATGCGCTTCCAGAATCGCGCCAACTTTGAGGCAATGCTGGATGCTTATATGCAGCCCTGTGGGATCAATCCGACGATTATCTACCGTCCGTACAGCTTTATGGCCAAGATTAGCGCGGTGGAGCGCGGGCAGTTTTTGACGGTGATCCCTCATTTTGCCTGGCGGCTGGTGAATCCGTCGACGCTAAAGTATTTCGACGCGCCCGGCAGCCCCATGTATATGCAGGAGTTTCTCTATTCTCTGAAAAATCATCGCTATACCGGCACCATGCTCCAGCATATTGCTGAAGATCGTGACGGTACGGCAAGTTAACCGAGCATCGATCCTGTCTCGAGAAGGTTGCGATGCAGATCGAACGCATGGCTGAGATCGTGATGGATATGCCCGCCGGGCGCTTTTTCCAGATAGCGGTGCAGGTAGTCCCGGTAAAGGGGATGCGCACAGTTATCGATAATCGTGTGCGCCCGCTGCATCGGAGATAACCCACGCAGATCGGCAATCCCTTGTTCGGTCACGATCACTTTAACGCTATGTTCGCTGTGGTCGACATGGCTGCACATCGGCACGATGGTTGAGATTTTCCCGCCTTTGGCAATCGACGGCGCCATAAAGATAGACAGGTAGGCGTTGCGCTCGAAGTCCCCGCTGCCGCCGATCCCGTTCATCAGGTTCACGCCCGCAACGTGCGTGGAATTGGCATGGCCGTAGATATCAAACTCAAGCCCAACGTTGAGCGCAATGACCCCCAGCCGACGGATGATTTCCGGGTTATTGGAGATCTCCTGCGGGCGCAGCACAATTCGGCTGGCGAAGAAGTCCATATTGTCGTAAATCTTCTGTAGCGACGGGGCTGAGATGGTCAGGCTGGAGGCGCTGGCACCGGTGATCTTGCCCGTTTCCAGCAGATGCACCACCGATTCCTGTAACACTTCTGAATACATCATAAAGGGCGGAATATCCGGATTCTCTCCCAGTCTCGCCATTACCGCGTTATTGATATTGCCCACGCCGCTTTGTAAGGGCAGAAACTCTGCTGGAATGCGTTTGTGCGCCATTTCTGCCAGTAGGAAAGTGACTACGTTATCGGCAATTTGTTGGCTGACCGGATTGGTTTTATCCGACACATTCCCGGCATCGGGCAGCTCGGTATCCACCACCGCGACCACTTTCCTGGGGTCTATCTGCACGCACTGACTGCCCACGCGATCCATGGTATGAAATATGGGCACGCTGTTACGCCGCGGCGGTGCGCCGGGTATTACGATGTCGGCAAACTCAGCCACGCGCGGATTATGGTAATGATTCAGCTCGATAATCACTTTTTTCGCCCGCAGCAGCCAGGTAGGCGCATTGCCAATACCGCTGGAAAGCCAAATCCGGCCATCCGGCGCAATGGCGGAAGCTTCAATGACGGCAACATCGATATCGCCAAAAAAGCCGTAATTAACCATCTGCGCGACTTCGCTCAAATGGAGATCGACAAACCTCACCTGGCCCTGGTTAATTTTCTCGCGCAGGCCAGATGAGGTTTGATAAGGTGCACGCCAGGAAACGGCATCCGCCGCGGATAGTGCATCATCAGCGGCGGCGCCAATTGACGCCCCGGTCAACAGGCGGATCTGAAAAGGCTGCCCGTCCTGATGCCGTTCGCAGGCGCGTTGGGCAATTGCGGTGGGTAACGCTTTTGGCGAACCCGCGGGGGTAAAGCCGCTGAACGCCACCATATCATCGTGCTGGATAATTTCTGCCGCCTGTTCGGCGCTCATCCGTTTCATGGCCGTCTCCTTCGTCGGACGTGATTAATGGCCAACAAAATTAGGTTTACGTTTTTCCATAAACGCGTTCATCCCTTCCTGATAATCCTCGCTGTCATACACCGCGCGGCGCATGCCCTGAATGCGCTCGAATTCGTCAGAGTTCATGGTGTGTGCTTCGCCCAACACGCGCAGTTCTTCTTTGATGACGGCGATTGCCAGCGGCGCTTTTTCCGAGATGTGATGCGCCATTTGCAGGGTGAAATCTTCCAGTTCCTCGGTTGGAACGACATGGTTGAGGATCCCGACCGCCATAGCGCGTTGAGCGGTGATGGGCGAGGCGGTAAAAATCAGCTCCTTAACGATGTGAAAACCAGCGTCGCGGGTCAGGTTGTGGATGCCCACCAGGTTATAGGGCACGCCGAGGTTGACCGGGGTCATGGAGAAGGTAGACGTACTGGCTGCGATGATCAGATCGGAACTCATGATCATCTCAAACGCGCCGCCCCAGACGCTGCCTTCAACCATGGAGATCACCGGCTTCGGATATTTTTGGATCATACGAGTTATCTGACGCAGCGGATCGTCATAAGAGAGCGGATCGCGACGTCCGGTGGGGAGTTCATGAATATCATGCCCGGCAGAGAACACTTTGGCCCCGCTCGGGGCGCGCAGAATGATGCAGCGAATGTCCGGACGATTGAGGTCGTTCAGCGCCTGCATCAGATCGTCAATAAACACTTTGCTCAGGGCATTGAGCTTGCGGGCGTAATTGAACTCAATGACCGCGACTTTCTGGATGATGACCACGTTGACGTATTGATAAGACATAATGTTCTCTTTATTGAAAGTAATGATGCTGAATAAATGCGCTGATGTGCCGCAGGCCGGTGCGCGGCGAAAGATCATTGTTTTTGACGGCCAGCAGCGTCTGCTGGAAATACTGGTCGAAATCAGCCCGAGCAAACAGCAGATGCAAGGCTTCTTCTTCAGCCTGCTTGTGTAGCCATTCCACCGCCTGCTGCTGGCGGACTTTTTCCAGTCGACCGCTGGCGGTAAGGCACGTTTTAAAGTCGGTTATCGCCTGCCAAACCTCCTCAATGCCGCGTTTTTCCAGGGCGCTACAGGTCAGAACCTGCGGCTGCCACTCGTCATATTTGCGGCGCAGAATATGCAGGGCGGATTCGTACATATGGCGGGCGATGGCAACGCTGGTACGGTTATCACCGTCGTCCTTGTTGATGACGACCAGATCCGCCATCTCCATCAGGCCTTTTTTGATGCCCTGCAAATCGTCGCCACCGCCGGCGATTTGCAGTGAGAGAAAGCAATCCACCATGCCTGCGACTTCGGTTTCTGACTGCCCAACGCCGACGGTTTCCACAATCACCACGTTGAAGCCCGCCGCCTCGCACAGCAGCATTAATTCGCGGGCGCGCTGGCTGGCGCCGCCTAAATGACCGCTGGAAGGAACCGGACGTATAAACGCAGATTCTGCGCGAGCCAGTTCCGTCATGCGGGTTTTATCACCCAGAATGCTGCCGCCGCTGACCGGGCTGCTGGGATCGACGGCGATCACCGCTACCCGTAACCCGCGGCGAATTAACAGCATGCCGAATGCTTCCAGAAAGGTGCTTTTACCCGCGCCCGGCGTGCCGGTGATCCCCAGACGCAGGGCGTTACCGGTGAACGGCATAATCGCGTCCAGCAATTGCGTACTCAGCGGCTGGTGGCGCGGGTGATTGCTTTCGACCAGCGTCATCGCCTGGGCGAGCGTAGCCCGTTCACCGAGTCGCAAGCGGCGGACGGTATCCTCAAGCGTGGCGGCGTTAATCATGATGCTGACTGATACGGGTTAACACATCGCGGACGCTGTCGAGCATTGGCGTGCCTGGGCCATAAATGGCTGCCACGCCATGCTCGTGCAGGAAAGCGTAATCCTGTGGCGGAATAACCCCACCGGCGACGACGCAAATGTCTTCGCGTCCCCAGCCTTTGAGCGCGGTGACCAGCTCCGGGATCAATGTCTTATGACCCGCCGCCAGCGATGATGCGCCAACGACATGCACATCGTTTTCTACCGCCAGACGGGCAATTTCCTCCGGTGTGGAGAACATCGGGCTGAGATCGACATCAAAGCCGAGATCGGAGTAGGCGCTGGCGATCACTTTTGCGCCGCGATCGTGGCCGTCCTGACCCATCTTGGCGATCAGAATACGCGGGCGGCGGCCATTTTCTGCGAGGAACTGTTCGGTTTGCGCAACAATGGCATCGAACTCATCGGCGGATTTGTTGGACTGGTGATAGCTTTGCGCAATCACCCCAGTAATACACTGGCTGGGAACCAGATAACGGTCAAAGGCGGCCTCGAGCGCATCGGAGATTTCACCGAGCGTGGCGCGAACGCGGGCGGCGTTGACGGCGGCGGCCAGCAGATTTTCATTCTGTTGCGCAGCGTTGGTCAGCGCGGATAGCGCGGCTTTAACCGCATCATTGTCGCGGGTGGCGCGGATATGCTGCAGTGAGGCAATCTGCTCGTTGCGCACCTTCACGTTGTCGATCTCCAGCACCGACGTGTCGTCTTCTTTATCCAGCTTGTATTTGTTCACCCCGACGATAACGCGCTTACCCTGGTCGATCAGCGACTGTTCGCGCGCGGATGCTTCTTCGATCATCCGTTTAGGAAGCCCGGCTTCAATCGCCTTCGCCATGCCGCCTGCCTCATCAATCTGCTTGATGATCGTGCGCGCCTGCTTCACGATTTGATCGGTGAGTGATTCGACGTAATACGATCCGGCCAGCGGATCGACGGTGCGGCAGATCTCTGATTCTTCCTGAATGATGATCTGCGTATTACGCGCAATACGGGCGGAGAAATCGGTGGGCAGACCGAGCGCTTCATCAAAAGCGTTGGTATGCAGAGACTGGGTGCCGCCAAGCGTAGCGCCGAGCGCTTCAATGGTGGTTCGTACCACGTTGTTGTACGGGTCCTGCTCGGTCAGGCTCCAGCCTGAGGTCTGGCAGTGGGTACGCAGAGCGAGAGATTTCGGGTTGGTCGCGCCAAAACTGCTGACCGCTTCGCTCCACAGATACCGTGCAGCGCGCAGCATGGCGACGTTCATAAACAGATCCATGCCGATGCCGAAGAAGAATGACAGGCGCGGGGCGAAGTCATCAATTTTCAGTCCGGCGGAAAGCGCGGCCTTGATGTATTCAATACCGTCTGCCAGCGTAAACGCCACCTGCTGTACGCAGTTTGCCCCGGCTTCACCCATGTGATAGCCGCTGATGCTGATGGTGTTAAAGCGCGGCATGTTGCCTGAGCACCAGGCGATGATGTCGGCGATAATGCGCATGGAGGGTTTTGGCGGATAAATGTAGGTGTTGCGGCACAAGTACTCTTTCAGAATATCGTTCTGAATGGTCCCGGTGAGCTGTTCCGGCGTCACGCCTTGCTCCTGCGCCGCGACGATATAAAACGCCAGTACCGGCAGCACCGCGCCGTTCATGGTCATCGAAACGGACATCTTATCCAGCGGGATCTGGTCGAACAGCACCTTCATATCTTCGACGGTATCGATCGCCACGCCGGCTTTGCCGACGTCGCCCGCTACGCGCGGGTTGTCTGAGTCATAGCCACGATGAGTGGCAAGGTCAAAGGCGACGGAAAGCCCTTTTTGCCCAGCGGCGAGGTTACGGCGGTAAAAGGCGTTGGACTCTTTGGCGGTAGAGAAACCGGCGTATTGGCGAATCGTCCACGGCTGCGCGGTATACATAGTGGCGCGCGGGCCACGCACGTAAGGCGGCAGACCGGGCAGGGTGCCCGTGACTTCCAGATTATCGAGGTCCGCTTCGGTGTACAGCGGCTTGATGACAATCCCTTCCGCCGTCTGTCTTTCCAGCGACTCAACGGTTTTTTCCCGTCGACTGAGTTCTTTATTGGCGAGTGTTTGCCACTCCTGCACATTAGCCATTTTTTGCTCCGTATTACGCAATAAGTTGAATCTTTGCGAATACGGTGTGCTTTTTCATTTGGCTTGTCGCCAGCAAAAAATAGCCAACAGGACGTCGTTTTTTGCCGTGTGGCGTGTTTTATTTTGTGATGTATTTCAAGGACGTGGCGGGAATAGTATGAAATGAGGGGAAAGGCTTGTAGGCCGGATAAAGCGTTACGCCGCTATCCGGCCTCTGTTCGAGGAATTAATCCTGACGCAGTACGTTGTGGCCATAGGCCAGCAGCGCGTCGGTGACGTTGCGCATCATGCGGCTTTCTGGCGCAAAGCGGTGCCAGTATAGCATCCGACGCTGGAACAGGCCTGGCGTTAAGTCGATAAGCTCACCGCTTTCCAGCTCTTTCTCAATCTGTAAGTGTGGGATCATGCAGCAGGTTGTTCCCTGACGGGCTAACTGGACGAAGGCTTCAGACGAGTTAACGATATGGCACGGTACGCTGCCCGGCGGCAGGTCGAAGTTTTGTTGCAAGAACGCCTGGTGCATATCATCAAGATGGTCAAACGCGACCGCCGGGGCTTTCAGCAGGGCGGAACGGGTGACGCCGTTTGGGAAATAACGCTCGGCGAAAGGTTTAGAGCCAACAAACAGGTAGTCCAGCGCGCCCAGTTTATCCACCAGACAGCTTGGCAGCGCCTGATGTTGAATACTCACCGCACCGACTACTTCACCACGACGCAGACGTTCCTGGGTTCGGGTTTCATCTTCAACCTGCAGGTTCAGTCGAATCGGTGAATTAGCCAGTACCGGGGCCAGCGCCGGAAGTAACCAGGTCGCCAGACTGTCGGCGTTCACCGCCAGCGAAAGCAGAAGCGGCGTCGAGCCGGTTTGTTCATCGCCCAGCCACTCGTCTTCCAGCAGTTCAACCTGGCGCAGAAGCGCCAGTAGTTTCTGTCCCTGTTCCGTTGGGCGCGGCGGTACGGTGCGCACCAGCAGCGGTTGTCCGAACATATTCTCAAGCTGTTTTATGCGCTGTGAAACCGCGGATTGCGTGATGCACAGCTTTTGCGCCGCGCGCTCAAATCCTCGTTCACGAATAACCGCATCCAGTGCTTGTAGTGTTCTGTAGTCCGGACGTTTCATTGCTTTGACGCACTCCTGAAATTTTTGCTTGTTCTGCACTATGACACAATTTTTGATTGGGTAAAGACGAAATCCGCCACTTGCGAGCGGGTGTGGGGACATTTTTCTGCACAATGTTCTATAATGCGCGTGAATTTTCCCACCATATTCACACCACAGGCGAAACGATCATGACGCAGGATGAACTGAAAAAAGCAGTAGGATGGGCGGCACTTCAGTATGTACAGCCCGGCACCATTGTGGGCGTAGGTACAGGTTCAACAGCCGCACACTTTATTGATGCGCTGGGCACAATGAAAGGTCAGATTGAAGGTGCGGTATCCAGTTCGGACGCATCGACTGAAAAACTCAAAAGCCTTGGCATCCACGTGTTCGATCTTAACGAAGTGGACAGCCTCGGCGTATACGTTGACGGCGCGGATGAAATCAACGGTCACATGCAGATGATCAAGGGCGGCGGCGCAGCGTTGACCCGTGAAAAAATCATTGCTTCCGTGGCGAAGAAATTTATCTGTATCGCGGATGCGTCTAAAGAAGTCGATATTCTCGGTAACTTCCCGCTGCCGGTCGAAGTGATCCCAATGGCGCGCAGCGCTGTGGCTCGCCAGTTGGTGAAGCTGGGCGGTCGTCCTGAATACCGTCAGGGCGTCGTGACGGACAACGGCAACGTCATCCTCGATGTGCACGGTCTGGAGATCCTCGACGCCATCGCGCTGGAAAATGCCATCAATGCGATTCCAGGTGTGGTAACCGTCGGCCTGTTTGCCAACCGTGGCGCGGATGTCGCGCTGATCGGTACGCCTGACGGCGTGAAAACTATCGTAAAATGATCTGACGGGAGCGTCTTCTCCCGTTAAAAAAATTTTGGCAGGGCAAATTTGGTGACTTGTGTCACGTTTATAATATTGTCCTGCCGATCTCTCCAAAGAAAAAGTTATCGCCAGTATTTTCCTCTGACATTTCCCGTTGAATGACATTTCTTCAGCACGGCGACGCAAACGTTCATATTGCCGCAATATTATTTTTTGATATGTTGAAGAGACGGATGAAAATCCCACACACAACACATCAGTTTGAACAAAAAAGACAGGGTCGGGGAAATGGCAAAGGTATCACTGGAGAAAGATAAGATTAAATTTCTGCTGGTTGAAGGCGTGCACCAAAAAGCACTCGAAAGCCTTCGTGCAGCAGGTTATACCAACATCGAGTTTCACAAAGGTGCTCTGGATACTGAACAACTGAAAGAGTCCATCCGTGATGCCCACTTCATTGGCCTGCGATCCCGTACCCATCTGACTGAAGATGTGATTGACGCCGCAGAGAAACTGGTCGCGATTGGCTGCTTCTGCATTGGCACCAACCAGGTTGATCTAAGTGCAGCGGCAAAGCGCGGGATCCCTGTGTTTAACGCACCATTCTCTAACACACGTTCCGTTGCTGAGCTGGTGATTGGCGAACTGCTGCTACTGCTACGTGGCGTACCCGAAGCGAACGCCAAAGCGCACCGCGGCGTGTGGAATAAACTGGCAACCGGCTCTTTTGAAGCGCGTGGTAAAAAACTGGGGATCATCGGCTACGGCCACATTGGTACTCAGTTGGGCATTCTGGCGGAATCGCTCGGGATGCATGTCTTTTTCTATGATATTGAAAATAAACTCCCGCTTGGCAATGCCACGCAGGTACAGCATCTTTCCGACCTGCTCAATATGAGCGACGTGGTGAGTCTGCACGTGCCGGAAAATGCCTCCACCAAAAACCTGATGGGCGCGCGTGAGATTTCGCTGATGAAACCGGGTGCGCTGCTGATTAACGCCGCACGCGGTACGGTTGTTGATATTCCTGCGTTGTGCGACGCGTTAGCGACTAAACATCTGGCGGGGGCTGCAATCGACGTATTCCCAACCGAACCGGCAACTAACAGCGATCCTTTCACTTCGCCGCTGTGTGATTTCGATAACGTGATCCTGACGCCGCACATTGGTGGTTCAACGCTGGAAGCGCAGGAAAACATCGGTCTGGAAGTAGCTGGGAAACTGACCAAGTATTCCGACAACGGGTCTACGCTGTCTGCGGTAAACTTCCCGGAAGTTTCGCTGCCGCTGCACGGTGGTCGTCGTCTGATGCACATTCACGAAAACCGTCCGGGCGTACTGACGGCACTGAACCAGATTTTTGCCGAGCAGGGCGTCAACATTGCCGCGCAGTATCTGCAGACTTCAGCGCAGGTAGGCTATGTGGTTATCGATATTGAAGCGGATGAAGATGTGGCGGAGAAAGCGCTGCTGGCGATGAAAGCCCTTCCGGGAACCATTCGCGCTCGTCTGCTGTACTGATTTCCTCTACATGGGCAGGCGGTTGACCTGCCCATCTTTCCTCTGATTTCCCTGCCTCAAAATCTCTTTCTGTAACGCATACATTCTGTTTTTCGAGCTTTGCCGCAGTTGGCAACTAAAGGCAGCGTTGCGTGTTGTACAGCAATAAAAGGAATTTACGATAGGGGCGCAGCATAGCGCTGAAACGGGAAAGCCCCTACCGAAGCAGGGGCTCTAAAAAGGAAAGGGACGATGATGAGATACGTCATCATGCTGCTGATCCTGTTAATCATCGCTTGCCCAGCATATTAACAGAGAGTACGCAGGAGGGAGGTTCGCCTCCCTCACCCTTCACCGAGGAATTTAGGTCAAAAAAACGGCGCTGTCAATCGGCAAAAAACGGCTACCACTCCCAGATTTTGGACGGCGTCACCACCGCTGGCAGCGGGATATCCCACTCTTCAACCGGCAATTTTTCTACTAACTGGCAGTCATGCGCGTAGCCCACGGGTTGGATCTTATGCTGCTGCCAGTTTTGTAGCGTGCGGTCGTAAAATCCACCGCCCATGCCCAGGCGTTGCCCGTCCTCATCAAATGCCACTAACGGCGTAATCAGTACGTCCAGCTTTGACAGCGGCAATACGTCACGTACATCAAGCCGTGGTTCCTGGATCTTTAAGCGATTGGTCACCAGGTCGCTGCGCGGATGATAGTGCAGGAACAGTAAATTACCGGGACTGAAGGGATGAAGAACCGGAAGGTAAACGCGCTTGCCCGCTCGCCACAGTTGATCTATCAGCGGCTGGGTATCGAGTTCGCCATCGAACGAGAGAAATACCGCCACAGTATGCGCGAGTACAACAGGGGGAAAACTGAGCATTCGGGTCGCGGCTTGCTGACCGTATTGTCGTTGCTGTTCAGAGGTCAGCGCGCGACGACGCTGTCGAATCAGTTGACGAATTTCTTGCCGGGATAAAGGGAGTTCAGAAAGTAGTGTCATGGCTGTTGCCAGGTAGAAGGGAATCTCCGAGATGCCGCCGCAGGCTGTAACCCTTGAACCCTTGGTTCAAGGTGAATGCGTCGTCACAGTTTTAAGGCTTCTCGGACGGGCCGAGCATGCTCACCAACCATGGAGCGCCACATTCTTGTGGTATGAAATATCGGCTCAGGGGACTGGCCCGCTTGCAAACATCTCAGAGAAATTTTGTCTTCACGGTCACTCTACCACAGTAAACCGAAAAGTGTTATTCAAAGTTTTGGCCCGTTTTTTCGGTTATGCGACCCTGATCAAGCAACGCCTGTTCGATGGTCTGTTGTAGCATCCGAATACGTTGTTCCATGCTCGCCGCGTACTCACGCGTCTTCGCTTTTTCCTGAGTTAATTCATAGCTGATGTTCAACGCGGCGATGAAAACCAACTGCTCAGTATTTGTGACTCTAGTGCGAACTTTCAGATCTTGCAATCGCTGATTGAGATCGTCCGCAGCCTGATTCAACGCATCCCTTTGTTCAGGCGGGCAATTCACTCGCAGTGAACGGCCAAATATTTGGATATCGACGGGTTGTGCAGACATGCCACCTTCCTGCTGATTGACTGCGCTGCCTTCGTCTCCAGACCTTGGGTCCGCGAAGGGGCGACACTATAGCTACCCTGGTATCAAGATACAAGCCCTTTTCTGGTCCACCAGGGCCCAAAGTGGTAGCATACCATGAATATTCCTCCCTTTGATGACGAATGCTTATGTCTATACAGAACGAAATGCCTGGCTACAACGACGTTAGCCAGTTTTTGAACCAACAAGGGGCTGGATTAACCCCGGCCGAAATGCACGGCTTGATCAGTGGGATGATTTGCGGCGGCAACAATGACAGCTCATGGCAGCCGCTGCTGCACGACCTGACGAACGAAGGTTTGGCCTTCGGTCACGAGCTGGCTCAGGCACTGATGAAAATGCACTCTGCCACCAGCGATGCCCTCGAGGACGACGGCTTCCTTTTTCAGCTTTATCTGCCTGAAGGCGACGACGTTAGCGTGTTTGATCGTGCCGATGCGCTGGCGGGGTGGGTAAACCACTTTTTGCTGGGCCTTGGCGTTACGCAGCCAAAGCTCGACAAAGTGACCGGTGAAACCGGTGAAGCGATTGACGACCTGCGCAATATCGCTCAGTTGGGATATGACGAAGACGAAGATCAGGAAGAGCTGGAAATGTCGCTCGAAGAGATTATCGAATACGTGCGCGTAGCCGCCTTGCTGTGTCATGACACGTTTACGCGTCAGCAGCCGACCGCGCCGGAAGTCCGTAAACCGACTCTGCACTAAGAACGAAACGCAAAGGAGAGTGTGATGAGCGAGATATCTCAGCAAGAATTCCAGCGTCGTCGCCAGGCTTTACTGGCACAAATGCAGCCCGGCAGCGCCGCGCTGATTTTTGCCGCGACTGAAGCGACGCGCAGCGCGGACAGTGAATACCCGTACCGCCAAAGCAGTGATTTCTGGTACTTCACCGGTTTTAACGAACCGGAAGCCGTGCTGGTGCTGATTAAAAGTGATGACACTCATAACCACAGCGTTTTGTTTAATCGGGTTCGCGATCTGACGGCGGAGATCTGGTTTGGCCGCCGTCTGGGCCAGGATGCCGCACCGGCAAAACTCGGCGTTGACCGGGCACTGGCCTTCAGTGAAATCAACCAACAACTGCACCTGTTGCTCAATGGCCTGGACGCGGTGTACCACGCACAGGGCGAATATGCCTGGGCAGACGAGATTGTGTGCACGGCGTTGGATAAACTGCGTAAAGGCTCCAGACAAAATCTGCACGCACCCGCCGCGATCATCGACTGGCGTCCAATGGTCCATGAAATGCGCCTGTTCAAATCACCAGAAGAAATTGCGGTCATGCGCCGTGCCGGAGAGATCAGTGCGCTGGCGCATACCCGCGCGATGGAAAAATGCCGTCCGGGAATGTTTGAATACCAGTTGGAAGGGGAGATTCACCACGAGTTTACTCGCCATGGCGCGCGTTACCCATCCTATAACACGATTGTCGGCAGCGGCGAAAACGGCTGTATTCTCCATTACACCGAAAATGAAAGTGAAATGCGCGATGGCGATCTGGTGTTGATTGACGCCGGGTGTGAATACAAAGGTTATGCGGGCGACATTACGCGTACCTTCCCGGTAAACGGCAAATTTTCCCCTGCACAGCGTGAAATCTACGACATCGTACTGGAGTCATTAGAGACCAGTCTGCGCCTGTATCGCCCGGGGACGTCCATCCAGGAAGTCACCGGCGAAGTGGTGCGCATCATGATTACGGGTCTGGTGAAGCTTGGCATTTTGCACGGCGAGATCGACCAACTGATTACCGAAAATGCGCATCGCCCATTCTTTATGCATGGTCTTAGCCATTGGCTGGGACTGGATGTGCACGACGTTGGCGTTTATGGTCAGGACCGCTCACGTACTCTCGAGCCAGGAATGGTGCTCACTGTCGAACCGGGGCTGTATATCGCGCCGGACGCCGATGTGCCGCCTGCTTATCGTGGTATCGGCATTCGTATTGAAGATGACATCCTCATCACCGAGGACGGCAATGAGAACCTGACCGCCAGCGTGGTGAAGAAAGCGGATGACATTGAAGCCTTAATGGCTGCGGCGCGGCTGCAATGAGCGTGATTATCGTTGGTGGTGGTATGGTCGGTGCGACGCTGGCGCTGGCCATTTCTCAGCTCAGCCACGGGACTTTGCCTGTCCACCTGATAGAAGCGAGCGAACCTGAAACTGACCGCCATCCAGGGTTTGACGCCCGGGCGATCGCGCTGGCGGCAGGGACCTGCCAACAGCTGGCGCGAATTGGCGTATGGCAGGCGATTGCCGATTGCGCAACGGCGATCAAAACGGTTCACGTCAGCGATCGCGGCCATGCCGGATTTGTGACGCTGGATGCGCAGGAATACCGTATTCCGGCGCTGGGTCAGGTGGTGGAACTGCACGATGTCGGGCTGCGTTTGTTTGCGCTGCTGCGTAAAGCGCCGGGCATCACGCTGCACTGCCCCGACCGTGTAGCCAGCGTGTCACGCACGCAGGAACGCGTTGAGGTAACGCTGGAAAATGGCGAGATGATCAATGGTCGCCTGTTGGTGGCCGCCGATGGCACGCGCTCCGCACTGGCTACCGCCTGCGGCGTTGACTGGCAGCAACAACCCTATGAACAACTGGCGGTGATTGCCAACGTCACGACCTCCGTTGCGCATGACGGGCGAGCGTTTGAACGTTTTACGCAATATGGTCCTCTGGCAATGCTACCGATGTCTGATGGTCGCTGCTCGCTGGTATGGTGCCATCCGCTGGAGCGGCGGGATGAGATTATGGCCTGGTCCGACGAACAATTTTGCCGCGAACTGCAAACTGCGTTTGGCTGGCGGTTGGGGCGTATTACCCGGGCCGGTAAACGCAACGCTTATCCGCTTTCATTAACCTCGGCGCAAAAAGCCATTACCCATCGTACTGTGCTGGTGGGGAACGCAGCACAGACGCTGCATCCCATTGCCGGACAAGGTTTCAACCTTGGTCTGCGCGACGTGATGAGCCTGGCTGAGACGTTGACGCAGGCGCAAAATTGCGCGGAAGATATCGGTGATTATGCGGTGCTGGCACACTATCAGCAGCGCCGCGAACGCGATCGCGAAACGACGATTGGTGTGACCAACAATTTGGTGTATTTGTTTGCCAATCGCTGGGCCCCGCTGGTCGTTGGGCGTAATGTCGGGCTGATGGCGATGGAATTATTCACGCCTGCGCGCGATGCGTTGGCGGAGCGGACCCTCGGTTGGGTTGCGCGATAGATATAACCTGTAGGCCGAATTAAAAAAGCAGGCCTGATTAGCGCAGCGCCATCAGGCAATGTCGCGGAAGTAATGTCGGATGGCGGCTTTGCCTTATCCGGCCTACGGTTTTTGATTGTCCTATTTTCAGGAGCAAACAGTGCAAAGTGTTGATGTAGCAATTGTTGGTGGCGGCATGGTGGGACTGGCGGTTGCCTGCGGCTTGCAGGGCAGCGGGTTGCGCGTTGCGGTGTTAGAACAACATGTTCCGCAGCCTTTGGCGGCGGATGCACCTCCTCAGCTTCGCGTATCGGCCATTAATGCCGCCAGTGAAAAACTGCTTAGCCGACTGGGCGTCTGGTCCGACATTGTTGCCCGTCGCGCTTGTTGCTACCACGGCATGGAAGTCTGGGACAAAGACAGCTTTGGGCGTATTGCGTTTGATGACCAGAGCATGGGTTACAGCCATTTAGGCCACATCGTTGAAAACTCAGAGATCCATTACGCACTCTGGCAAAAAGCGCAGCGTTCAGCGGACATTACGCTGATGGCGCCCGCTGAGTTACAGCAGGTAGCCTGGGGTGAGAATGAGGCATTTCTGTCCCTGAAAGATGGCGCAATGCTGACAGCTCGCCTGGTGGTCGGCGCCGATGGCGCTAACTCCTGGCTGCGCAACAAAGCGGATATTCCGCTCACTTTCTGGGATTACCGTCATCATGCGCTGGTGGCGACTATCCGTACGCAGGAAGCTCACGGCGCGGTTGCGCGGCAGGCGTTTCACGGTGAGGGGATCCTGGCGTTCCTGCCGCTCAGTGACCCGCACCTGTGCTCTATCGTCTGGTCGCTTTCGCCGCAGGAAGCAGAACGCATGCAGCAGGCAAGCGTTGACGAGTTTAATCAGGCGCTGAATATCGCTTTTGATAATCGCCTGGGGCTGTGCAGCCTTGAAAGCGAGCGTCAGGCGTTTCCGCTGACGGGACGCTATGCCCGTCAGTTCGCTGCTCATCGTCTGGCGCTGGTGGGGGATGCGGCGCATACCATCCACCCGCTGGCGGGTCAGGGGGTTAACCTTGGCTTTATGGATGCGGCGGAGCTGATCGATGAGCTGAAGCGGCTACAGCGTCAGGGCAAAGATATTGGTCAGTATCTCTATTTGCGCCGCTACGAGCGCAGCCGTAAGCACAGCGCAGCGATGATGCTGGCCGGTATGCAGGGCTTTCGTGAACTGTTTGCAGGCGAGAATCCGGCGAAAAAACTGCTGCGTGATATTGGTCTGAAACTGGCCGATACCCTGCCAGGCGTAAAACCACAGCTCATCCGCCAGGCGATGGGACTGAACGATCTTCCTGAGTGGTTACGCTAGCGTCCGTAAGGACAATCTTAAGAGTTTGAGACCCGTCACACTTTCCACTCCCGGCCTGCGCGCCGGGGTGCTTCTCTCATTTGAAATAATCTAATTCCACGCCTTTTTTCGCATTAGTTTTTTTAATATTACGTTTTTTTCATAACGCCATTTTTGACAATTTTTCCACATTTAATGTTGGTTGGTGCTGTTAATTTCAGCTTTTATTTATTTTTTATTCTGATTGTTTGCCGTATTGATGGGGTTTTGTTCTGTCGGTGATTTTGCTGTTTTTGGCCATAAGCTAATGTGATGGTTAATTTTGCCTTATGGTTTAGCGTCTGTTTCGGTGGTAAGTTCAAGGCAAAGAGAACGTTTGCGTCGTGGCCCCTGGAGCGGCTGCGGTGCTGGGTTTCGTGGCGAAAATTTCACCGCGAAAGAGTTGGTAGCCCCGCTTATTCAACGAGGAAAAGATGGCTCAACAGACTCCTTTGTACGAACAACACACGCTATGTGGCGCGCGCATGGTAGATTTCCATGGCTGGATGATGCCACTGCATTACGGTTCTCAGCTTGATGAACACCATGCTGTTCGCACCGATGCCGGAATGTTTGATGTGTCACATATGACCATCGTCGACCTGCGCGGTAGCCGCACCCGGGAGTTCTTGCGTTATCTGCTGGCAAACGACGTCGCGAAGCTAACGAAGACGGGTAAAGCCCTCTACTCCGGTATGCTCAACGCTTCGGGCGGCGTGATAGATGACCTGATTGTCTACTACTTCACTGAAGATTTCTTCCGCCTCGTTGTAAACTCCGCCACCCGCGAAAAAGACCTCTCCTGGATTACCCAACACGCTGAACCTTACGCCATCGACATCACCGTTCGAGATGATCTGTCGCTGATTGCGGTGCAGGGGCCAAACGCGCAGGAAAAAGCAGCCACATTGTTTACTGACGAGCAGCGCCAGGCGGTAGAAGGCATGAAGCCGTTCTTCGGCGTTCAGGCGGGTGATTTGTTTATCGCAACCACCGGTTATACCGGCGAAGCAGGCTATGAAATTGCCATGCCGAGTGAAAAGGCGGCAGACTTCTGGCGTGCGCTGGTACAAGCAGGTGTCAAACCTTGCGGTCTTGGCGCGCGCGACACGCTGCGTCTGGAAGCCGGCATGAACCTGTACGGTCAGGAGATGGACGAAGGCATTTCCCCGCTGGCGGCCAACATGGGCTGGACCATCGCGTGGGAACCGACTGACCGCGACTTTATCGGTCGGGAAGCGCTGGAAATGCAGCGTGAAAAAGGCCACGAACAGTTGGTTGGACTGGTGATGACCGAGAAAGGCGTACTGCGTAATGAACTGCCGGTGCGTTTCACCGATGCTTCCGGCAATCAGCAGGAAGGCATTATCACCAGCGGGACATTCTCCCCAACCCTGGGTTACAGCATCGCGCTGGCGCGTGTCCCTGCGGGTATTGGTGAGAATGCGATCGTACAGATCCGTAACCGCGAAATGCCGGTAAAAGTGACTAAACCTGTTTTTGTGCGTAACGGCAAAGCCGTCGCGTAATTCATCCTTTTTTGGAGATTGATTGATGAGCAACGTACCTGCAGAACTGAAATACAGCAAAGAACACGAATGGCTGCGCAAAGAAGCTGACGGCTCTTACACCGTTGGGATCACCGAACATGCTCAGGAGCTGTTAGGTGACATGGTTTTCGTTGACCTGCCCGAAGTTGGCGCAACCGTCAGCGCGGGCGATGACTGCGCCGTTGCGGAATCCGTAAAAGCGGCATCCGATATTTATGCGCCAGTAGGCGGTGAGATTGTTGCGGTTAACGACGCGCTCAGCGACTCCCCGGAACTGGTCAACAGCGAGCCGTATGCAGGGGGCTGGATCTTCAAAATCAAAGCCAGCGATGAAAGCGAAATTGAATCGCTGCTGGATGCGACTGCATATGAAGCTTTGTTAGAAGACGAATAAATACGCTTCATTCTTCACGTTGCAGGTGTGTTGGCTTTCTTGCACACCTCAGTTACTTACTGATGTAAGCTCCTGGGGATGTGCTGCGTCGCCGCCTTCCTGCAACGCGAATTTTTTGCGTATTCAGGTAAGTAGAGACACCTACGATTCACTGCACGTTTCAGGAACCATCGCCCATGACACAGACGTTAAGCCAGCTTGAAAATAGCGGCGCTTTCATTGAACGCCACATCGGACCGGACGCCGCGCAGCAGCAAGAGATGCTGAATGCGGTTGGCGCCGAGTCGTTAAACGCGCTGATCGGCCAGATTGTGCCGAAAGACATTCAGCTCGCAACCCCGCCACAGGTGGGCGAGGCGGCGACCGAATACGCTGCGCTGGCTGAATTAAAAGCCATCGCCGGGCGTAACAAGCGCTTCACGTCCTACATTGGCATGGGCTACACCGCCGTGCAGCTGCCACCGGTTATCCTGCGTAACATGCTGGAAAACCCGGGTTGGTACACCGCCTACACCCCGTATCAACCGGAAGTCTCCCAGGGCCGTCTGGAAGCATTGCTGAACTTCCAGCAGGTGACGCTGGACCTGACTGGCCTGGACATGGCTTCCGCTTCTCTGCTGGATGAAGCTACTGCTGCAGCTGAAGCCATGGCGATGGCCAAACGCGTCAGCAAACTGAAAAATGCTAACCGTTTCTTTGTGGCGGCTGATGTTCATCCGCAAACGCTGGACGTAGTGCGTACTCGCGCGCAAACTTTTGGTTTTGACGTCATTGTTGATGACGCGGCAAAAGCATTGGATCATCAGGATGTGTTCGGCGTGCTGTTGCAGCAGATTGGCACCACCGGTGAAGTGCACGACTACAGCGCCCTGATGGCTGAGCTGAAATCCCGTAAAATAGTGGTCAGCGTCGCTGCCGACTTTATGGCGCTGGTGCTGCTGACTGCACCGGGCAAACAGGGCGCGGATATCGTTTTCGGCTCTGCGCAACGCTTCGGCGTACCGATGGGCTACGGCGGCCCGCACGCGGCATTCTTTGCCGCTAAAGACGAATTCAAACGCTCCATGCCAGGCCGTATTATCGGCGTCTCCAAAGATGCAGCGGGTAATACCGCCCTGCGCATGGCGATGCAGACTCGCGAACAGCATATCCGCCGCGAGAAAGCGAACTCCAACATTTGTACCTCGCAGGTTCTGCTGGCCAACATCGCCAGCCTGTATGCCGTTTATCATGGCCCGGTTGGCCTGAAACGTATCGCTAATCGCATCCATCGTTTGACCGATATTCTGGCAGCCGGTCTGCAACAGAAAGGATTGAAGCTGCGTCATGCGCACTACTTTGACACTTTGTGTGTTGAAGTGGCCGATAAGGCTGCGGTACTGGCGCGTGCTGAAGCGGCAGAAATCAACCTGCGTAGCGATATCCATAACGCGGTAGGTATTACGCTCGATGAAACCACCACCCGTGAAAACGTGGTGCAGTTGTTCAATGTTCTGCTGGGAGACAGCCACGGTCTGAACATCGAAACGCTGGACAAAGACGTGGCGCTCGACAGCCGTTCCATTCAGGACAGCATGCTGCGTGATGATGCGATCCTTAGCCATCCGGTGTTTAATCGCTATCACAGCGAAACCGAGATGATGCGTTACATGCACTCGCTGGAGCGCAAAGATCTGGCCCTGAACCAGGCAATGATCCCGCTGGGATCTTGCACCATGAAGCTGAACGCTGCCGCCGAGATGATCCCTATCACTTGGCCGGAATTCGCTGAACTGCATCCGTTCTGCCCGCCAGAGCAGGCAGAAGGTTATCACCAGATGATCGGCCAGCTTTCCGAATGGCTGGTAAAACTGACCGGTTATGACGCAGTCTGCATGCAGCCGAACTCCGGCGCGCAGGGCGAGTATGCGGGTCTGCTGGCGATTCGCCATTATCACGAAAGCCGTAACGAAGGCCATCGCGATATCTGTCTGATCCCGGCCTCTGCCCACGGTACCAACCCGGCCTCTGCACAGATGGCGGGTATGCAGGTAGTGGTTGTCGCCTGTGATAAGAACGGCAACATCGATCTTGGCGATTTGCGTGAAAAAGCGGCGCAGGCGGGTGAAAACCTCTCCTGCATCATGGTGACCTATCCCTCTACTCATGGCGTGTATGAAGAAACGATCCGTGAAGTGTGCGACGTTGTGCACCAGTTTGGCGGCCAGGTTTATCTTGATGGCGCGAACATGAATGCTCAGGTTGGGATCACCACACCGGGCTTTATCGGTGCCGATGTCTCACACCTTAACCTGCATAAAACATTCTGCATTCCGCACGGCGGCGGCGGCCCTGGTATGGGTCCAATCGGTGTTAAATCGCATCTGGCGCCGTTCGTGCCGGGTCATAGCGTTGTACAAATTGAAGGGATGCTCACCCGTCAGGGCGCGGTTTCTGCAGCACCGTTCGGTAGCGCATCCATTCTGCCGATCAGCTGGATGTACATCCGTATGATGGGCGCAGAAGGTCTGAAGCAGGCAAGCCAGGTGGCGATCCTGAACGCTAACTACATTGCCAGCCGTCTGAAAGATGCCTATCCGGTGCTGTATACCGGTCGCGATGGTCGCGTGGCACATGAATGTATTCTCGACATTCGCCCACTGAAAGAAGAGACCGGCATCAGCGAACTGGATATTGCCAAGCGTCTGATCGATTACGGTTTCCATGCGCCGACCATGTCGTTCCCGGTAGCGGGTACGCTGATGGTGGAACCGACTGAATCGGAAAGCAAAGTGGAACTGGATCGCTTTATCAATGCGATGCTGGCAATCCGCGCAGAGATCGATCGCGTGAAAGCCGGTGAATGGTCGCTTACAGATAACCCGCTGGTTAACTCCCCGCACACGCAAAATGAGCTGGTCGCGGAGTGGAATCACGGTTACAGCCGCGAAATCGCCGTCTTCCCGGCGGGCGTAGCGAACAAATACTGGCCGACCGTGAAACGCCTTGATGACGTTTACGGTGACCGTAACCTGTTCTGCTCCTGCGTGCCGCTGAGCGATTATCAGTAATCGACTGATTCAGCTATCTTTTAAAGGCGCTTCGGCGCCTTTATTTTTGGGGAGAATAGTGATGGCTATAGCACTGGTTACGGGAGGCAGTCGTGGTATTGGTCGGGCAACCGCGCTGCAGTTAGCGCTAGAGGGTTACACGGTCGCCGTTAACTTTCATCACAATATTCGTGCGGCAACGGAGGTGGTGAACAATATCGCCGCTGCGGGAGGAAAGGCGTTTGCTCTGCGGGCAGATATCAGCGATGAAAGCCAGGTCGGGGCGATGTTTGAGTCCATTGACCGCGAGGGCGAGCCGCTGACTGCGCTGGTGAACAATGCCGGGATTTTGTTTGAACAGAGCACGGTGGAAAGCCTAACCGCTGAGCGTATTAATCGCGTCCTGGCGACTAATGTTACCGGCTATTTTCTGTGTTGTCGGGAAGCGGTAAAGCGCATGTCGTTTAAGCACGGCGGTCAGGGCGGGGCGATTGTGAATGTCTCTTCGGCGGCGTCACGGCTTGGCGCCCCGTTCGAATACGTTGATTATGCAGCCTCAAAAGGTGCGGTGGACACGCTTACCACCGGCCTCGCGTTGGAGGTTGCGGCGCAGGGGATACGCGTGAACTGCGTGAGACCCGGTCTTATCTACACGGAAATGCATGCGTCAGGCGGCGAGCCGGGAAGGGTGGATCGCGTGAAATCCATGTTGCCTATGCAGCGCGGCGGACAGCCGGAAGAGGTCGCGCAGGCGATAACCTGGCTGCTGAGTGAGAAGGCGTCTTACGTCACGGGCAGTTTTTTGGAGCTGGCCGGCGGGAAGTAATGCGTTGCTTGCCGGATGGCGGCGTAAATGTCTGCTCTGGTCTACAGGTTCAGTTCCCGTAAACCGGATAAGCGCAGCGCCATCCGGCAAAAAATTACAGATTCTCGCCGTTGCTGGCAATCACCGCTTTATACCACTCAAAACTTTTCTTACGCGAACGCGACATATCGCCGGTGCCGTCGTCGTGTTTGTTCACGTAGATAAAACCGTAGCGTTTGCTGTACTGGCCGGTGGTGAACGAGACGCAGTCGATGCAGCCCCACGGCGTGTAGCCCATCAGATCTACGCCGTCATACGTTACCGCTTTCATCATCTCTTCGACGTGGGCGCGCAGATAGTCGATGCGGTAGTCATCGTGGATGCTGCCGTCTTCTTCCACTTTGTCGTAAGCGCCAAATCCGTTTTCAACGATAAACAATGGCTTCTGATAACGCTCGTACAGTTCGCATAAGGCGTAACGCAGGCCGACCGGATCAATCTGCCAGCCCCAGTCGGATGCTTTGACGTGCGGGTTCGGCACGCTGCCCTCAAAACCGGAAATGGCATCGCCGCTACCGCCTTCCGCTTTTACCGCGTTGGTCATGTAGTAACTAAACCCGAGATAGTCGCAGGTACCTTCACGCAGGATTTGTTCATCGCCAGCTTCCATTCGAATATTGAATTCGCGGCGCTCCCACTCGTTCAGTACATAAGATGGATAGTAGCCGCGCAGTTGAACGTCGGTGAATACATAGCGTTCACGCATCGATTCCTGCGCGAACATCACATCTTCAGGCTTACAGGAGTACGGGTATAGCGGGACCATTGCCAGCATGCAGCCGACTTTCATTTCAGGGTTGATGCGACGTGCGGCTTTCACCGCCAGAGCGCTGGCCACGAACTGGTGGTGCAGCACCTGGTACATAGTCTCTTCCGGGTTTTCATGCTCGGTATACACCACGCCGGAGCAGCAATAGCCAAACAGCGGTGCACGCCAGTTACGCTGGTTGTTGATTTCGTTGAAGGTCATCCAGTATTTGACCTTGTGCTTGTAGCGCTCAAAGACCACTTCAGCAAAACGGACAAAGAAATCAACGACTTTGCGATTGGTCCAGCTACCGTACTGTTGAACCAGGTGTAGCGGCATTTCGAAGTGGGAAAGGGTGATGACCGGTTCGATATTGTACTTCAGCAGTTCATCAAACATGTCGTCGTAGAATTTTAGCCCTTCTTCGTTTGGCTGGGTTTCGTCCCCTTTGGGGAAGATACGGGTCCAGGCAATTGACGTACGGAAGCATTTGAAGCCCATCTCGGCAAACAGCTTAATGTCTTCTTTGTAATGACCGTAAAAATCGACGGCTTCGTGGTTGGGGTAGTACTTACCTGGCACGACGTCCTGAGTGATTTCTCGCGGAACGCCGTGTGCCCCCCCGGTCAGTACGTCGCAAATGCTGGGCCCTTTGCCACCTTTATTCCAGCCGCCTTCAACCTGATGCGCCGCAACCGCGCCGCCCCATAAAAAATCGTTTGGTAAGGTAAGTTTTTTCATCTGCGCTCAGTCTCAAATTAATACAATCTGATTTTGAGTCTAACAAAGGAAAGATAAATGTCACGATATAACAAAATAGCGTTAATGTGATTTGTTACATCAAAAAAACATATTGTTTTTTTACGCTATTCTTTTCGCCAGCTTGCGACCGAGTGATTCCAGAATATAAATAACGGGGATCTGCGTGGTTATATCGTATGCCCCGGCAATGCGTGTCTGTGGAACGTGCCAGGAGAGATTAAAGTCGGCAAGTTTCGCGAGGCGCGAATGTTCATGGCTGGTGACCGACAGAACCTTACAGTTATGCAGACTGAACTGGCTGGCAAAGCGTAGGATCTCTTCGGTTTCTCCAGAAACGGAAAGCACGATCGCCAGCGCGTTTCTGGCCATATCATTAGTTACCGGGAAATAAGGGTCATCGATGTGGTTACTGAATTTTCCGACGTTTGAGAAAAAACGTGCGCCATATTTTGCCAGGGCTCCGGATGTTCCCGCCCCGACGAATATAATACGCTCGGAAGATAATATAATATCAACAGCCTGATCGAGTAGTTTGTCGAACTCGTCGTTATTGACGCCTTTAAAGAAGCTGATAATTTCGCTGGCACCGAAATTAGCCTGTTGCGGTTCATTCTGCTCTAAATATAATTTGAAGCGTACGCGAAATTCTGAGTAACCTTCACACTTAAGCTTGCGGCAAAAGCGCAGTACGGTGGTGGTGGAAACGCCCACGGCATCCGCCAGTTCGCGAATGGTCATGTACATGACTTTGTCACGGTTTTTGATGACATAGTTGTAGACCAGCATCTCAAGATTGTTGAGACTGGCGATGGCAGCGTGGGAGAACATACTCACAATGGCAAAACTCACTCATCAGACTTCATCTACAGGGAATAATAACATGCAGCCAAATGACATCACTTTTTTTCAGCGTTTCCAGGATGACATTCTGGCCGGACGCAAAACCATTACGATTCGTGACGAGTCCGAATCACACTTCAAAGCCGGTGACATTCTACGGGTTGGGCGCTTCGAAGATGAGGGGTACTTCTGCACGATTGAGGTTGTTGGCACCTCAACCGTCACGCTGGATACGCTGACGGAGAAACATGCTCGCCAGGAAAACATGACGCTAGAAGAACTTAAACACGTGATTGCCGAGATTTACCCGGATCAAACACAATTTTATGTGATTGATTTTAAATGTCTTTGATTTTAACGGTACGCCTGTTAGCTGAATATTAAAATATAATGTCATGATTTTTATGGATTGTTATTTAGTTGGCAAATATTTTAGCTAACAGGTGTTCACTGGAACCATTCTCAGTTACGCTAGAGGAGCAATCACGATAGTGTTCGTTTCTCGGGAGTAAAATATGGTTCAGAAGCCATTAATTGCGCAGGGATATTCGCTGGCAGAGGAAATAGCCAATAGCATCAGTCACGGTATCGGGCTGGTGTTTGGGATTGTCGGACTGGTATTGTTGCTGGTTCAGGCAGTGGATACCAACGCCAGCGCCATGGCGATAACCAGCTATAGCCTGTATGGCGGCAGTATGATCCTGCTGTTCCTTGCCTCAACTTTATATCACGCGATCCCCCATCAAAGAGCGAAAGTCTGGCTGAAAAAGTTCGACCACTGCGCGATTTATCTGCTGATTGCCGGGACCTACACGCCATTTCTGCTGGTGGGGCTGGATTCGCCGCTGGCACGTGGACTGATGATTGTTATCTGGAGCCTGGCGCTGCTCGGTATTTTATTCAAATTGACCATTGCGCACCGGTTTAAGGTTCTGTCGCTGGTAACATACCTGGCGATGGGCTGGCTATCGCTGATTGTGGTGTATCAACTGGCGGTTAAGCTGGCGGTGGGTGGTGTGACGTTGCTGGCAGTTGGTGGTGTGGTGTATTCGCTGGGCGTTATTTTCTACGTCTGTAAGCGCATTCCATACAACCACGCGATCTGGCACGGCTTTGTGCTGGGTGGCAGCGTTTGCCATTTCCTGGCGATCTACCTGTACGTGGGGCAGGCGTAATTATCATTACCCAGCGGTGCTGTGCTTACCGGGTCTTTAAAACGCGCGACCCGGTAAGATAAAGTCACCACCCGGCGATTTACTCTTCCAGCGAATACGGCAGCGGTACGATATGCAGCGTTTTCGCGTCGTCACGAACGCGGAACACGCTGTCGGCTTCCATGTCGTTATTCATCACAACCTGCACCAGTACCTGTCCATCCGCCAGTTGCACCGCGGCGAGTACGGTGCCGGTACGACGCCAGTTCTCGCCCATTTTCAGCTCCAGGTCTTCACCTGCTTCCGGTACACGACTGGCCGCACCTGCCAGCGTCCACATGGCACGTTTGTTAGCTCCGCGGAATTTTGCGCGAGCAACCATTTCCTGACCGGTATAGCAGCCTTTTTTAAAGCTGATCCCGCCCAGAGCCTGCAGATTGGTGGCTTGCGGAATAAACTGTGCGCTGTTGGCAGTATCAATCACCGGAATACCTGCTTCGATATCCAGCGCCAGCCACTGTTGGCTGTTATTTAACTCCGCTTCACCGCGCAGCTTCTCGACCAGGGTTTCCGCCGTTGCAACATCAACGATCAGCAGGAAACGCTCAGCGGGATGTTCGAACCACAATATGGTGGAAGAACCTTCAGTAATGACCTGCTTATCGCTGTTTGGTAATTCGCTAAAGAGATTGGCCAGCGCTGCGCGCGCCTGGAATCCCGCGACGCCCAGCAGTACGCGCTCGTCGTCCGGGGCAATCGCCACCTTCGAGAAGACCGCATATTTTTTCAGTTCGGTGAGCTGCGCATCGCGCAGACTACGGCGCTCAAGCCATGCAAAACCGTCACCCTGGCGGAACAGACGCAGGTTGCTCCACATTTTACCTTTGGCGTCACAATGTGCTGCCAACACGTGCTGATGCTCAGTCATCTGGCTGACATCCGCTGTGACCTGACCCTGAATATACTTCTCACTGTCGACACCGGTGATGGTGGCGAGCGCCCACTCATCGAGCGTCATTAGCGTCAGAGGCAAGCGCGTTGACGCGAAAGGCTGGCGAGGAGGAAAAGATATAAAAGCCATAATTAATGTCCTGATTTGCTTAACGCAGTGATAATGACTAATGGTAAAAGAGCTATGGCCCATTGCAAGCGGTTTAAACAGGCTATTTGTGCCATATATTAAGCTTTGCGAGGAGACATCCAAAAATGCTGAATCCTTTGACTTAATGTGGTTTTATTTAGCGAGCACGCTTCCGTTTGCTGATATTCCCGTAAATATGAGGGAAAAACACGTTACAATAGCGGGATACTTCGTTTTCGCGAGACAGGAAGAAGAACATGGATATTAACAACAAAGCACGTATTCATTGGGCATGCCGTCGCGGTATGCGTGAGCTGGACATCTCGATCATGCCGTTTTTCGAACATGAATATGACAGCTTAAGTGATGAAGAAAAACGTATCTTTATCCGTCTGCTAGAATGTGATGATCCAGACTTATTTAACTGGTTGATGAATCATGGGAAACCGGCTGATGCTCAGCTAGAGCAGATGGTGCGACTTATCCAGACACGGAATCGGGAACGTGGTCCAGTGGCAATCTGATTTACGCGTTTCATGGCGCGCGCAATGGCTTTCGTTGCTCATTCATGGGCTGGTCGCGGTATTTATTTTATTGATGCCCTGGCCATTGAGCTACACCCCATTATGGCTGGTTCTGCTCTCTCTGGTGGTGTTCGATAGCGTCCGTAGCCAGCGCCGAATCAATGCCTGTCAGGGCGAGATTCGGCTGTTGATGGACGGTCGTCTGCGCTGGCAAGGGCAAGAGTGGACTATTGCTAGCGCACCCTGGATGGTCAAAACAGGCATGATGTTGCGTTTACGTTCCGATGCCGGAAAACGTCAGCATTTGTGGCTGGCGGCAGACAGTATGGATGACGCGGAGTGGCGGGATTTGCGGCGGTTAATACTGCAACAGGCGAGGCAGGGATAATGCTGATGAATTCCTGATGGCGTGCAGCGTTAAGGTCTACGGTTCGGTGCGGCATGCAGGCCGGATATGGCGTTTATGCCTACATCCGGCAAAATGGTTATCAGGACCAGTGTTCGGCCATTTCACCAAGGATTTGCTCGCACCAGGCCTGAATGCGTTCATCGCTGAGATCGTACTGGTTTGTTTCATCCAGCGCCAGGCCAACAAACAGCTGTCCATCGGCAATGACGGGCTTATCGCTGGTAAATTCATACCCTTCGGTAGGCCAGTAACCAACAAATTTTACGCCTTTGGTGACCAGTTTATCGTGCAGCATACCCAGCGCGTCCAGGAACCATTCACCGTATCCCAACTGATCGCCCATACCGTAAAGCGCAACAATTTTGCCTTCCAGGTTGAGGTCGTCCAGTTGCTCCCAGACCGCTTCCCAGTCCTCTTGGATTTCACCGAAATCCCAGGTTGGGATGCCTAAAATGAGCACGTCATACTGCTCCATTAAGGTCGGGGAATCATCTTTGAGGTTGTGCAGTGTCACCAGTTCGGGACCCAGGATATCGCGGATTTTTTCTGCTGCCATTTCGGTATAGCAGGTGCTGGAACCGTAAAAAAGACCCATGTTCATGACGTAAACATCTCAATTCTGCTGTAGCGTTGCGGGTAGTGTAACAGAATCGGCGCATTCTCGGCACAATGAGGCATAATGCATCAAAAATGAGAGTGAAATAAGGGGCGCGAGTGGAACAGGATCTGGCGCGCATCGAGCAGTTTCTTGATGCCCTGTGGCTGGAACGAAATCTGGCGGAAAACACGCTAAGTGCGTATCGTCGCGATCTGACCATGCTTGTTGAATGGCTACATCACCGCGGCGCCTCGCTTGCGACCGCGCAGAGTGATGACCTGCAAGCATTGCTGGCTGAGCGGATGGATGGGGGATATAAAGCCACCAGTTCCGCACGCTTGCTCAGTGCAATGCGGCGTTTTTTTCAGCATCTGTACCGTGAAAAATATCGCGAAGATGACCCCAGCGCCTCGCTTGCATCACCTAAACTTCCGCAGCGTCTGCCCAAAGATCTCAGCGAAGCACAGGTCGAACGACTTCTGCAGGCACCGCTGATAGAACAACCGCTGGAACTTCGCGACAAAGCCATGCTGGAAGTATTGTATGCCACAGGCCTGCGCGTGTCTGAACTGGTGGGGCTGACGATGAGTGACGTCAGCCTGCGTCAGGGCGTGGTTCGGGTGATCGGTAAAGGTAATAAAGAGCGCCTTGTCCCGTTAGGTGAGGAGGCGGTGTACTGGCTGGAAACGTACCTGGAGCATGGGCGTCCGTGGTTGCTCAACGGTGTATCAATAGATGTGCTGTTTCCCAGCCAGCGGGCGCAACAGATGACTCGTCAAACCTTCTGGCATCGTATCAAACACTATGCTGTGTTGGCTGGAATCGACAGCGAAAAGCTGTCCCCGCACGTCCTGCGGCATGCGTTTGCCACGCATCTGCTCAACCATGGCGCTGATCTGCGCGTGGTGCAGATGCTACTGGGGCATAGCGACCTCTCGACAACGCAGATTTATACTCATGTCGCAACGGAGCGCTTGCGGCAACTACATCAACAGCATCACCCGCGAGCGTGAGTGCTGACAGGAAAGGATAGGTTATGAAAAAACGTTTTATGATGTTCACCCTGCTGGCGACGGCGTTTTCCGGCATGGTACATGCAGACGATGCGGCGATTCGCCAGTCATTAGCGAAGCTGGGGGTTCAGAGTACCGAGATTCAGTCTGCTCCGGTTGCGGGCATGAAAACTGTACTGACCAATAGCGGCGTGTTGTACGTTACCGAAGACGGTAAACATATTATTCAGGGACCGATGTATGACGTGAGCGGTGCAAGCCCGGTAAACGTCACCAACCAACTGCTGATGAAGCATTTGAACGCGCTGGAAAACGAGATGATCGTCTACAAAGCGCCGCAGGAAAAACACGTCATCACCGTTTTCACCGACATCACCTGTGGCTACTGCCACAAGCTGCATGAAGAGATGAAAGACTACAATGCGTTAGGGATTACCGTACGCTATCTGGCCTTCCCTCGTCAGGGACTGGAAAGTCAGGCCGAGCAGGATATGAAATCTATCTGGTGTGCGAAGGACAAAAACAAAGCCTTTGACGACGCCATGGCTGGCAAAGATGTGAAGCCTGCGGCCTGTAATGTGGACATCGCTAACCACTACGCGCTGGGCGTACAGTTTGGCGTCAGCGGTACGCCGGCGATTGTGCTGAGCAATGGCTATGTAGTGCCTGGCTATCAGGGCCCGAAAGAGATGAAAGAATTCCTCGACGCACATGCAAAACAAACCAGCGGTAAATAATTCGCGTGAAACAACAGATACAACTTCGTCGGCGTGAAGCCGACGAGACCGCCGAGCTACCTGCCGACTTGCCGCCATTGCTGCGCCGTTTATACGCCAGCCGCGGCGTGCGCAGCGCGCAGGAGCTTGAGCGTAGTGTGAAAGGCATGCTGCCGTGGCAGCATTTGAACGGTGTCGAAAAAGCGGTTGAAATCCTCTATAACGCTTTTCGCGAAGGAACCCGAATCATCGTGGTCGGCGATTTTGACGCCGATGGCGCGACCAGCACCGCGCTCAGCATTCTGGCGATGCGCGCGTTGGGCTGCAGTAACGTGGACTACCTGGTGCCTAATCGTTTTGAAGACGGTTATGGCTTAAGCCCGGAAGTCGTTGATCAGGCCCATGCCCGGGGCGCTCAGTTGATTGTCACCGTCGACAACGGCATCTCGTCACACGCGGGTGTTGAACATGCCAGAACGCTGGGGATCCCGGTCGTTGTGACCGATCACCATCTGCCTGGGGACACGCTGCCGGGTGCTGAAGCGATCATCAATCCTAACCTGCACGATTGTGAATTCCCGTCTAAATCGCTGGCTGGCGTTGGCGTGGCCTTCTATCTGATGCTGGCGCTGCGCACCTTCCTGCGTGACAAAGGCTGGTTTGATGAACGAGGAATTGCGCCGCCGAACCTGGCGGATTTGCTCGATCTGGTTGCGCTTGGCACGGTGGCCGACGTGGTCCCGCTGGATGCCAATAACCGCATTCTGACGTGGCAAGGCTTAAGCCGTATTCGTGCCGGAAAGTGCCGCCCTGGTATAAAAGCGCTGCTGGAGATTTCCAATCGCGACCCACTCAAATTGGCTGCCAGTGATTTAGGTTTTGCCCTCGGGCCACGGCTGAATGCAGCGGGGCGTCTGGACGATATGTCCGTTGGCGTGGCGCTGTTGCTGTGCGACAACATTGGTGAAGCACGTGTGCTGGCCAATGAGCTGGATGCACTCAACCAGACGCGTAAAGAGATCGAGCAGGGTATGCAGGCGGAAGCGCTGACTCTGTGTGAAAAGCTGGAGCGCAGTAGCGATACGCTACCGGGCGGTCTGGCGATGTATCATCCCGAGTGGCATCAAGGAGTGGTGGGGATTCTGGCATCGCGTATTAAAGAGCGCTTTCACCGTCCGGTAATTGCGTTTGCCCCGGCCGGTGACGGTACGCTGAAAGGCTCCGGGCGCTCGATTCAGGGGCTGCACATGCGCGATGCGCTGGAGCGCCTGGACACTCTTCATCCAGGTATGATCCTCAAGTTTGGCGGTCACGCTATGGCGGCGGGTTTGTCGCTGGAAGAGGCGCAGTTTGAGCGTTTCCAGCAGCGTTTCGGCGAACTGGTAACCGAGTGGCTGGACCCCGCCTTACTGCAGGGCGAAGTGGTGTCAGACGGTGCTCTGAGCGCGGCGGAGATGACCATGGAGGTCGCGCAAATGCTGCGTGATGCCGGACCGTGGGGACAAATGTTCCCGGAACCGCTGTTTGACGGGCATTTCCGTCTGCTCCAGCAGCGTCTGGTTGGTGAGCGTCATCTGAAGGTGATGGTGGAGCCCGTCGGTGGTGGACCGTTGCTGGACGGTATTGCGTTTAACGTTGATACCACCTGCTGGCCGGATAACGGTGTTCGCGAAGTTCAGCTTGCCTACAAACTGGATATTAATGAGTTTCGCGGCAACCGCAGCCTGCAGATTATAATCGATAATATCTGGCCACTTTAGCGTCACTTTACACAAAATCATTCAAGCTGCATCGAGGCGGCAAGTGGATGAGTCTCCATGAGCGTACGAGTAGTACGTGACCGGGGAGAAATCGCGCAGCCAACAAAGAGGCAGCTTGAAGGATGATGTGTATATTCGCTATAAAAAAGGGTGTGGATTCGTTACAATCCCGCTCTTATAACCGCATTTTGACTAGTCCAATAAAAGAAATCAGACAATGTTTGAAATTAATCCGGTAAATAACCGCATTCAGGACCTCACGGAGCGCTCTAACGTTCTTAGGGGGTATCTTTGACTATGATGCCAAGAAAGAGCGTCTGGAAGAAGTAAACGCCGAGCTGGAACAGCCGGACGTATGGAACGAACCCGAACGCGCGCAGGCGCTGGGTAAAGAGCGTTCCTCCCTTGAGGCCATCGTTGATACGCTTGATCAGATGAGCCAGGGCCTGGAAGATGTCTCCGGCCTGCTGGAACTGGCTGTAGAAGCCGACGACGAAGAAACCTTTAACGAAGCCGTAGCAGAACTTGATACGCTGGAAGATAAGCTGGCCCAACTGGAATTCCGTCGTATGTTCTCCGGTGAATATGATAGCGCAGATTGCTATCTCGATATTCAGGCTGGCTCAGGCGGTACGGAAGCACAGGACTGGGCAAGCATGCTGATGCGTATGTACCTGCGTTGGGCTGAAGCGCGCGGCTTTAAGACTGAAATTATTGAAGAATCTGAAGGTGAAGTGGCGGGTATTAAATCCGTGACCATCAGAATTGCTGGCGAATATGCTTACGGTTGGTTGCGTACCGAAACCGGTGTACATCGCCTGGTGCGTAAAAGCCCATTCGACTCCGGCGGTCGTCGCCATACGTCGTTCAGCTCTGCGTTTGTCTACCCGGAAGTTGACGATGATATTGATATCGATATCAACCCGGCGGACCTGCGTATTGACGTTTACCGCGCTTCTGGTGCGGGCGGTCAGCACGTTAACCGTACCGAATCTGCGGTGCGTATCACCCACATCCCGACCGGGATTGTGACGCAGTGTCAGAACGACCGTTCCCAGCACAAGAACAAAGACCAGGCCATGAAGCAGATGAAAGCGAAGCTTTATGAACTGGAAATGCAGAAGAAGAATGCCGAGAAACAGGCGATGGAAGATACTAAATCAGATATCGGCTGGGGTAGCCAGATTCGTTCTTATGTCCTTGATGACTCCCGCATCAAAGATCTGCGTACCGGGGTTGAAACCCGCAACACGCAGGCGGTGCTGGATGGCAGCCTGGATCAATTTATCGAAGCAAGTTTGAAAGCAGGGTTATGAGGAACCAACATGTCTGAACAACACGTACAGGGCGCTGACGCGGTAGCCGACCTTAACAATGAACTGAAAACGCGCCGTGAGAAGCTGGCGAGCCTGCGCGAGCAGGGGATCCCCTTCCCGAACGATTTCCGTCGCGATCATACCTCAGACCAACTGCATGCTGACTTCGACGCGAAAGAAAACGAAGAGCTGGAAGCGCTGAACATTGAGGTTTCCGTTGCTGGCCGTATGATGACCCGCCGTATTATGGGTAAAGCATCATTCGTTACGCTGCAGGATGTTGGCGGCCGTATTCAGCTGTACGTTGCTCGCGACGATCTGCCGGAAGGCGTCTACAACGAGCAGTTCAAAAAATGGGATCTGGGCGATATCCTCGGCGCGAAAGGTAAGTTGTTCAAGACCAAGACCGGTGAGCTGTCTATCCACTGTACCGAGCTGCGTCTGCTGACGAAAGCGTTGCGCCCATTGCCTGATAAATTCCACGGTCTGCAGGATCAGGAAGCGCGCTATCGTCAACGCTACCTGGACCTCATCTCTAACGATGAATCCCGCAATACCTTTAAAGTGCGTTCACAGATTATGGCTGGTATCCGCCAGTTCATGGTTGGTCGTGGCTTTATGGAAGTTGAAACCCCGATGATGCAGGTGATCCCTGGCGGGGCGGCAGCGCGTCCGTTTATCACCCATCATAACGCGCTGGATCTGGACATGTACCTGCGTATCGCGCCGGAACTGTACCTCAAGCGCCTGGTGGTTGGCGGCTTCGAACGCGTATTCGAAATTAACCGTAACTTCCGTAACGAAGGCATCTCTGTTCGCCATAATCCAGAGTTCACCATGATGGAACTCTACATGGCTTATGCGGACTACAAAGATCTGATCGAACTGACCGAATCGCTGTTCCGTACGCTGGCGCAGAACGTTCTGGGAACGACTGAAGTGCCTTACGGCGAAGAAGTCTTTGACTTTGGTAAGCCGTTCGAAAAACTGACGATGCGCGAAGCGATTCAGAAATACCGTCCGGAAACCAACATGGCCGATCTGGATAACTTCGATTCTGCAAAAGCGATTGCGGAATCTATCGGCATCAAAGTTGAGAAGAGCTGGGGTCTGGGTCGTATCGTGACCGAGATCTTTGAAGAAGTTGCAGAAGCTCACCTGATTCAACCGACCTTCATTACCGAGTACCCGGCAGAAGTTTCTCCGCTGGCGCGTCGTAATGATGAAAATCCGGAAATCACCGATCGCTTCGAATTCTTCATTGGCGGACGTGAAATCGGTAACGGCTTCAGCGAGCTGAACGATGCAGAAGATCAGGCGCAGCGTTTCCAGGATCAGGTTAACGCCAAAGATGCAGGTGACGACGAAGCGATGTTCTACGACGAAGACTATGTTACCGCTCTGGAACATGGTCTGCCGCCGACTGCGGGCCTGGGCATTGGTATCGACCGTATGGTTATGCTGTTCACAAACAGCCATACTATCCGCGACGTAATCCTGTTCCCGGCAATGCGCCCGGTTAAGTAAGATGTGAAATGCCGGATGGCGGCTGATGCCTTATCAGGCCTACGATGCGTTATGTAGGCTTGATGGGCGTAGCCCCGTCAGGCAATCAATTCCCGTTGGCAAACTTGCGCAGTAACTCTCGCGCCTTAACGTCAGAAACCTGCATTACCATCCACGGGCTAAAAGCCCACGGCGTCGCGTCAATCCCGCTCAATACATCCTCAAGATTGCTCCACTGGGAATCCATCACTTCATCTGGGTTTAGCTGTAGCTCACTGACGATATGTGCGGCATAAACCGGGCATACTTCGTTTTCCACTATTCCACTCGGATCCGTGGCGCAATAACGAAAATCAGTATACACGGGGCTGAGCGAGTCGATGTCTGCACCCAGCTCGAAGCAAGCCCGGCGGTTAATAGCGGCTTCGGTGGTTTCACCCAACTGCGGGTGACCGCAGACAGAGTTGGTCCAGACGCCTGGCCAGGCTTTTTTGTGCAGCGAACGGCGGGTGACCAGCAGTTGACCCTGCTCGTTAAATATCCAGCATGAGAAAGCAGAGTGCAGGGGGGTTGTGGCGGTATGCGCCGCATATTTTTCCAGTGTTCCACAGGGCTGGCCCTGCTCATTCAATAAAATGACATGTTCCTGTCGCATAGCGTCCACCATCAATCTTAAGCATTCACATTATATGCTCTATTAAGTCAGAATGATTAACAGAGGATGTGAAATGCCAGAGTCGACGCTTCGTTGCGCGATATGATTTGGCATCCGGTTTCTGGCTGCTATGATAAAGCGTCTGAAAATGTTGCGAGGTATTGTTTTGAGTGCAGGACGCCTGAAGAAAAATGGCCTGAGTATCGCGATGCTGCTGTGTGTCGGTCTGCTGTTAGCAGGCTGTTCCGGGAGCAAGTCGTCTGATACAGGAAGTTATTCCGGCTCCGTGTATACCGTGAAGCGGGGAGATACGCTATACCGTATTTCGCGCGCCACCGGGACCAGCGTAAAAGAGCTTGCACGCCTGAATAATATTTCACCGCCCTATACCATTGAAGTGGGGCAAAAGCTGAAGGTCAGCGGCGGCGCGAAAACCAGTTCAGGCTCTGGCAAAACAACGACGAAATCCTCAACCAAAACGGCGGCGGTCAGACCATCTTCGTCCGTACCGCAGTCCTCCTGGCCACCGGTAGGACAGCGCTGCTGGCAGTGGCCTGCCAGCGGTAAAGTGATTCTGCCTTATTCAACCGCGGACGGCGGCAATAAAGGCATTGATATCTCAGCTGCGCGCGGTACGCCGATTTATGCCGCCGGAGCCGGGAAGGTGGTTTATGTCGGTAATCAGCTACGGGGCTACGGTAATCTCATTATGATTAAGCACAGTGAGGACTACATCACTGCGTATGCGCATAATGACACCATGTTGGTGAACAACGGTCAAAACGTGAAAGCCGGGCAGAAAATCGCGACGATGGGCAGCTCGGATGCGACCACGGTGCGGCTGCATTTCCAGATCCGCTATCGGGCGACGGCTATCGATCCGCTGCGTTATTTGCCACCAAAGGGCAGTAAGCCAAAATGCTGACGGTGAATTAATCGCCAGTCAGTCAGTTAGTCCCTTGCCAAGAAGAGCGTAAGGTTTATAATCCCTTACGCACTCCAATGCGGGCGTAGTTCAATGGTAGAACGAGAGCTTCCCAAGCTCTATACGAGGGTTCGATTCCCTTCGCCCGCTCCATGACACTTCTTAAAGTATTCTAACCTACTGAATTCCTTGGGATATGGCCTAAAGCCTTCCGATAGTTTTACTCACTGCAACTAACACTGTGACTAACTTTGTTGAAGTAGTGAGCAAACCTAAGGTCTCAGTACATGCTCAACTCAAGAACCTACCTTTATCAGCGTAACGGTGTCTTCTACATCCGTCTCAGGATGAAGACCACTAGTCGCCTGACCTCTTCGCTTCCTTCTCACAACCGTTATAAACTAGCGTCAGTATCATTACGTACCAAGGATAGACGTACCGCTATGGCTCACTCAAGGCACATCAAGGCAGCACTCAAGGCAATACACGCAGACAGACCCAACGCTACCTATGAGGAGATGAGGGAGCATCTTAAGGACATCGCTGAGTGGGAACTATCGACGGGCCGCTCTGACCTCTTCGAGCCTGACATGAGGGAAACATATAGCGGGCTTTATTCAGAACTCGGTGGGAACCTTGTTGATGCACTAGCCTGTGAACCCCTTAGCATTGACCAGCATCGTTACATTCACGAGGCTTTGGGTGTGCTTAAGGCCTGTATGAAGCGTATCGATGCGGGAGACAGTAAGCCACTCATAGATTATATCGATGGTTTTAGTGGTATTGAGCGGCAAGATGACCAAGCCTCTGTGTCCTTATCTGTTGGTGCTCCAGAAGTAAAACCAGAAGTCACGCCCAGCGTCACCGTATCAAGTCTCTTTGAGCAATACGAAGCGGAGAACGCTCAGAACTGGAAGCCAGCCACCTTAAGAGAAAACAAAGCGTCCCACGCAGCGTTAATCGAAATATTCGACTATCTGGGTCTCAATGCTGAAGCCAGTAGAGCAGACATGCTCAGAGTCCGTGATGTGCTCCAGCAGTTACCCAAGAACCGTAAGCAGCGCTTCAAGGATTCCACACTGGCTGACCTGCTGAACCGTGGGGATAAGACCGATTGTCTGGATGTCGTTACCATCAACAATAAGTATCTCATCAAAATGGCGGCTGTCTTTAAGTGGGCTGTCCGTAATGACCTGATTAAAAAGAATATGACTGAGGGGCTGGAGCTAAAGGTTCCCCAGCGTAAAGCCTCTGAGGCCCGTAACGCCTTTTCTACGGAGCAGGTAGGGCAACTACTGGTCGCCGCTAAGTCATACTCTCAGAAGGCTTCAGGTAAACCTTATCACTACTACGTTACCGCTTTGGCTGCCATCACTGGGGCAAGGCTTAACGAGGTGGCTCAGCTTCAGGTTAAAGACGTTAGGGCCACTGAGGCTGGGGCTGTCTATATCCATATCAATGAAGACGATAGCAGCCTGCTGGGTAAGAGCATCAAGAACGCCCACAGTGATCGCTGTGTTCCTCTGGTTGATGGGGCCTATGGTTTCGCATTGGCTGACTTTGTGGCACTTGTAGAGACCCGTAGAGGCGTTGCTGGTGATGACGCTATGGTCTTTGATGGTTTGCGCTTGATGAAGAACGGTTACGGTGAGCAGGTGAGTAAATGGTTTAACCGTACGCTGTTACCTAAGGTTCTTGCTGAGCGTGACGGGCTGGCTTTCCATTCGTTCAGGCATACAGTTGCGACCCAGTTAAAACAGCATGGGGTCGAATTAGCGTATGCTCAGGCTATTATGGGTCATAGCTCTGGGTCTATAACTTACGACCGTTACGCTAAAGAGGTTGAGGTGAATAGGTTAAAAAGTGTGCTTATGGATGTCTACAAGGAGACAGGATTAAATGGCTGAATATTATCCAGCAACATTTGGAAAATCTGAGTTTAATTGTCCATATTGTGGTGTTTTTGCTCATCAGGATTTTTATCCTCTGATATATAAGCCGTATGATTACGCGCGTGAGACTGAGGAAACAGTGATGGAAGCATCACTATGTCGACATTGTAATAAATTGGCATATTGGCATCAGCAGACTTTGATGGTTCCAGCTTCAGGTAATGTTGATATGCCTAACCCAGACATGCCTAACGACTGTTTGCTTGACTACATGGAAGCCAGAAGCATCGTCAACCTATCTCCAAAAGGGGCCGCTGCACTTCTCCGCCTGTGTCTTCAGAAACTGATGGTCCATTTAGGTGAGCCGGGGAGCAACATTAACGCTGACATTAAGTCACTAGTTGAGAAAGGATTACCTCCTCGCATTCAACAAGCAGCAGACATCTGTCGTATCGTAGGGAATCAGGCGGTCCATCCCGGAGAGATTAACCTTGATGATGACCCACAGTTAACGCATGGCCTCTTTAAGCTGTTGAATATCATTGTCGATGACCGAATCACAAGACCAAAAGAAATCGAGGCGATGTTCCAGAGTATGCCTGAGGGACCACGGCAGGGCATCGAAAATCGGGACAAAAAGAGCGCTTAGGGTTAACGACTCACTATAGGGAGAAGGCCTCTGAGGAATCGACGATTAGCTCGTACTCATGCCTTAACTCTCATTCATACACTTATTGTGAAGTCAACAGAATTAATAACGACTCACTATAGGGAGAGAGAAGACAAAAAGTTTTCCCTCTATGACAACTGCTACTTCAAGGTAGCTCTAACCGTAACTTATCGCATCCTTTCAGGGGCGGGATGACCAATTACAGACACCAAGCGTTCACTTAAAGTGAGTGCTCTGGGTCAGTCGATAAGTGAATAGCCAATAATAGAAATCATGACCTGCCCCCACGATTAGATACAACACTCAGTTAGTAACGTCGGAATCTTCATTCTCAGAATGACCCTTTCTCCAGCCCGCTGCAAATTCAGACGGTGTCTGATAATTCAGCGTGGAGTGCGGGCGGCATTCGTTATAATCCTGCCGCCAGTCATTAATAATTTTCCTGGCATGAACGATATCGCTGAACCAGTGCTCATTCAAACATTCATCGCGAAATCGTCCGTTAAAGCTCTCAATAAATCCGTTCTGCGTTGGCTTGCCCGGCTGGATTAAGCGCAACTCAACACCATGCTCAAAGGCCCATTGATCCAGTGCACGGCAAGTGAACTCCGGCCCCTGGTCAGTTCTTATCGTCGCCGGATAGCCTCGAAACAGTGCAATGCTGTCCAGAATACGCGTGACCTGAACGCCTGAAATCCCAAAGGCAACAGTGACCGTCAGGCATTCCTTTGTGAAATCATCGACGCAGGTAAGACACTTGATCCTGCGACCGGTGGAAAGTGCGTCCATGACGAAATCCATCGACCAGGTCAGATTGGGCGCCGCCGGACGGAGCAGCGGCAGACGTTCTGTTGCCAGCCCTTTACGACGTCTTCTGCGTTTTACGCCCAGGCCACTGAGGTGATAAAGCCGGTACACGCGCTTATGATTAACATGAAGCCCTTCACGGCGCAGCAACTGCCAAATACGACGGTAGCCAAAACGCCTGCGCTCCAGTGCCAGCTCAGTGATGCGCCCTGATAAATGCGCATCAGCAGCCGGACGGTGAGCCTCATAGCGGCAGGTCGACAGGGATAAACCTGTAAGCCTGCAGGCACGACGTTGCGACAGACCGGTCGCATCACACATCAACATCACGGCTTCCCGCTTCTGGTCTGTCGTCAGTACTTTCGCCCAAGAGCCACCTGAAGCGCCTCTTTATCCAGCATGGCTTCGGCAAGCAGCTTCTTGAGTCTGGCGTTCTCTTCCTCAAGCGACTTCAGGCGCTTAACTTCAGGCACCTCCATACCGCCATACTTCTTACGCCAGATGTAAAACGTGGCATCGGAAATGGCATGCTTGCGGCAGAGTTCACGGGCGGGTACCCCAGCTTCGGCTTCGCGGAGAATACTGATGATCTGTTCGTCGGAAAAACGCTTCTTCATGGGGATGTCCTCATGTGGCTTATGAAGACATTACTAACATCGGGGTGTACTAATCAACGGGGAGCAGGTCA
>NZ_JAOWDG010000066.1:0-4203 GCF_030334745.1 Citrobacter sp. Cb080
TGATGTAGCCCCCTGAAACACCGGACAGTAGCTGTATCTCCAGATAAGAGATAGGCTTGAATATATGTCTAACACTAACGCCAATTTTGAGATGACCGGGATCCTGTTAGGGCAAGAAGTCCGTAAACGTAAAACTCCTCAGGAGAAGATCGCCATTATCCAGCAGACGATGGAGCCGGGTATGAATGTCTCCCATGTCGCCCGCCTGCATGGTATCCAGCCCAGCCTGCTGTTTAAGTGGAAGAAGCAATATCAGGAAGGCAGCCTCACCGCCGTTGCGGCTGGAGAGGAAGTCGTTCCTGCTTCTGAGCTTACTGCTGCTCTGAAGCAGGTCCGGGAGCTTCAGCGCCTTCTGGGCAAGAAGACGATGGAAGTTGAGATCCTGAAAGAAGCCGTGGAGTACGGTCAGTCGCGAAAATGGATAGCGCACGCGCCCTTGTTGCCAAAGGACGGGGAATAGCCATGGTCTGCCGGACCATGGGCGTGTCGCGTGCGCAACTGTCACTGCGGATTAACCGTTCTGCCGACTGGCAGGACAGGCGCTGTAACCGGCGTAATGAAGAAGCAGACGCAGAAATACTGTCGGCTATCCTCAACATTATCAGCGATATGCCGAGTTATGGTTATCGACGCGTGTGGGGCATCCTGCGCAAGCAACGTCGCACAGAGGGACAGCTACCTGTGAATGCCAAACGGCTTTACAGGATAATGCGTGAGCATAACCTGTTGTTGTTGCATCACAAACCAGAGCGACCGAAGCGTGAACATAAGGGCAAGATAGCGGTGGCAGAAAGCGATATGCGCTGGTGTTCAGATGGCTTCGAGTTCGGCTGCGACAACGGCGAAAAACTGCGGGTAACGTTCGCGCTGGACTGCTGCGACCGTGAGGCCATAGACTGGGCAGCAAGCACGGGAGGCTATGACAGTTCGACCGTGCAGGATGTGATGCTGAGGTCGGTGGAAAAGCGCTTCGGCGACAGGTTGCCCGACACAGCGGTGCAGTGGCTGACGGATAACGGTTCAGCGTATACCGCGTATGAAACGCGGAGGTTCGCGAGAGAGCTGAATCTGGAGCCCTGCACAACAGCGGTGAGCAGCCCGCAGAGTAATGGCATGGCCGAACGGTTCGTGAAAACGATGAAAGAAGACTATATCGCGTTCATGCCAAAACCGGATGTGAGAACAGCACTGCGAAACCTTGCAGTAGCGTTCACGCATTACAATGAAAACCACCCGCACAGCGCGCTGGGATATCACTCCCCGAGGGAATACCGGCGGCAGCGGACATCGTTAACTTAAGATACAAAAGCTGTTCGGAGATGGAGGGTCAAGATCAGCTACGGGTTGAACGTACTGATCACCGGCCATGCCCATAAAGGTACTCCAGAACCCATTAAAGTCGGCGATACGTTGGTGGTTTCAACTAATGCCTACACGATTGAGTTAGGCAAGTTAGTCCTCGACTGGAACCCTGAAACCAAAAAAGTGGATAGCTACAATGGTAAGCTAATCACGATGTACGCAGATACCTATAAGCCTGATCCGCAAACACAGGCAAAAATCGATGAGTGGAACAATAAAGTTAAGAAAATTACCGACAGAGTCGTCGCCTACTCACCTGAAATTTTGACCCGTTCTTATGGTGAATCTGCTACTACAGGTAATTTAATTACTGATGCTTTGATGTATAAGGTACCTTACGCCGATGCCTCATTCTATAATGCTGGCGGTATTCGTTCCGAATTACCCAAAGGCAACATTACATATGGTGATGTATTGAGCATGTATCCATTCACCAATGATGTAATGAGTGTGGAGATCAGCGGTAAAGATCTCAGGTCAATTATGTCTCATGCCGCAGATTTGAAAAATGGGACGCTACACGCGTCAAAAACAGTACAGTTTAAATACGACAGCACAAAACCGTTGGGGCAGCGTATTGTTTCGTTTAATATTAAAGGAAAACCGGTAGAAGACAGTCAATTTTATACTATTGCTCTGGATTCTTTTATCGGGAAAGGCGGTGGTGGATTTAGTTTCACCAATAGTAAAAATGTTAAATACATTAAGGGATTACAAACCGCTCAGGCAATAATCGATTACATGGAGCATGTGAAGAACATTGTTCCTGATCACACAATGCGTGTTGACGATATTAGCAAATGATTTTTTAGTAAGATCATTTAATACATAATGCGGCCACAATCATGGCCGCATTCATTTTTACTTATCAAAATAATGGCAGTTTATAAACTCTGAAAGCAGAAATATCATAACGATAATCATCACCATTTACTTCAGCATTTTTATAATAACCTGACGTTACCGTCGCCTCAAAAAGAAGCTGTTTCGTCTGCTTATTGATCTCTTGTAATACCAACATCCCCAGCGCCTGACTTCCATCTTGCGGATCCACAATATCACTGTATCCCGGTTGGGCAGATAGAGGACGACCATTTTCATCCATGGTGCTTGCACCAAAATGGATGACCAGATTACCATTGCTCAATAAATGCTTGGCACTTACGAAGCTGCTGTAGCCCCTGCTACCAACCTCATCTTTCCCATATTCATACGAGCGTGTTACCGTCATCGTGTTTAGATCTATTCTAAACTGAACTACCCGGCTAAAGTTATCCTTTGGCAACAAGCTCCTTGCATCGTCTCGAGAACGATAATTTCCATTGTCAAAAACTAAAAACTCCAGAATACCGATCTCAGCATTTGGAATCTCTACGATATTATGCTGCCCCCATGTCCAGAAATTACTGTTCGCTAAATCAATTCCATCTTGAGTAGAAAAATCAAACAGCGGATTACCTGACTCATCGACAGGTGTCAGCAAGTATTCCTCAAAGTCGGAGGCCCAGTCTTCATGATCAGCCATAATAAAACGCAGTTGGCCCGAGTCGACATCAACACCGAAGATGGCACTTTGGTGACGCCCTGATGAAACCAGCACATTATTGGTTGTATTAATATTGACCTGCCCCCACGATTAGATACAACACTCAGTTAGTAACGTCGGAATCTTCATTCTCAGAATGACCCTTTCTCCAGCCCGCTGCAAATTCAGACGGTGTCTGATAATTCAGCGTGGAGTGCGGGCGGCATTCGTTATAATCCTGCCGCCAGTCATTAATAATTTTCCTGGCATGAACGATATCGCTGAACCAGTGCTCATTCAAACATTCATCGCGAAATCGTCCGTTAAAGCTCTCAATAAATCCGTTCTGCGTTGGCTTGCCCGGCTGGATTAAGCGCAACTCAACACCATGCTCAAAGGCCCATTGATCCAGTGCACGGCAAGTGAACTCCGGCCCCTGGTCAGTTCTTATCGTCGCCGGATAGCCTCGAAACAGTGCAATGCTGTCCAGAATACGCGTGACCTGAACGCCTGAAATCCCAAAGGCAACAGTGACCGTCAGGCATTCCTTTGTGAAATCATCGACGCAGGTAAGACACTTGATCCTGCGACCGGTGGAAAGTGCGTCCATGACGAAATCCATCGACCAGGTCAGATTGGGCGCCGCCGGACGGAGCAGCGGCAGACGTTCTGTTGCCAGCCCTTTACGACGTCTTCTGCGTTTTACGCCCAGGCCACTGAGGTGATAAAGCCGGTACACGCGCTTATGATTAACATGAAGCCCTTCACGGCGCAGCAACTGCCAAATACGACGGTAGCCAAAACGCCTGCGCTCCAGTGCCAGCTCAGTGATGCGCCCTGATAAATGCGCATCAGCAGCCGGACGGTGAGCCTCATAGCGGCAGGTCGACAGGGATAAACCTGTAAGCCTGCAGGCACGACGTTGCGACAGACCGGTCGCATCACACATCAACATCACGGCTTCCCGCTTCTGGTCTGTCGTCAGTACTTTCGCCCAAGAGCCACCTGAAGCGCCTCTTTATCCAGCATGGCTTCGGCAAGCAGCTTCTTGAGTCTGGCGTTCTCTTCCTCAAGCGACTTCAGGCGCTTAACTTCAGGCACCTCCATACCGCCATACTTCTTACGCCAGATGTAAAACGTGGCATCGGAAATGGCATGCTTGCGGCAGAGTTCACGGGCGGGTACCCCAGCTTCGGCTTCGCGGAGAATACTGATGATCTGTTCGTCGGAAAAACGCTTCTTCATGGGGATGTCCTCATGTGGCTTATGAAGACATTACTAACATCGGGGTGTACTAATCAACGGGGAGCAGGTCA
>NZ_JAOWDG010000067.1:0-39957 GCF_030334745.1 Citrobacter sp. Cb080
TGATGTAGCCCCCTGAAACACCGGACAGTAGCTGTATCTCCAGATAAGAGATAGGCTTGAATATATGTCTAACACTAACGCCAATTTTGAGATGACCGGGATCCTGTTAGGGCAAGAAGTCCGTAAACGTAAAACTCCTCAGGAGAAGATCGCCATTATCCAGCAGACGATGGAGCCGGGTATGAATGTCTCCCATGTCGCCCGCCTGCATGGTATCCAGCCCAGCCTGCTGTTTAAGTGGAAGAAGCAATATCAGGAAGGCAGCCTCACCGCCGTTGCGGCTGGAGAGGAAGTCGTTCCTGCTTCTGAGCTTACTGCTGCTCTGAAGCAGGTCCGGGAGCTTCAGCGCCTTCTGGGCAAGAAGACGATGGAAGTTGAGATCCTGAAAGAAGCCGTGGAGTACGGTCAGTCGCGAAAATGGATAGCGCACGCGCCCTTGTTGCCAAAGGACGGGGAATAGCCATGGTCTGCCGGACCATGGGCGTGTCGCGTGCGCAACTGTCACTGCGGATTAACCGTTCTGCCGACTGGCAGGACAGGCGCTGTAACCGGCGTAATGAAGAAGCAGACGCAGAAATACTGTCGGCTATCCTCAACATTATCAGCGATATGCCGAGTTATGGTTATCGACGCGTGTGGGGCATCCTGCGCAAGCAACGTCGCACAGAGGGACAGCTACCTGTGAATGCCAAACGGCTTTACAGGATAATGCGTGAGCATAACCTGTTGTTGTTGCATCACAAACCAGAGCGACCGAAGCGTGAACATAAGGGCAAGATAGCGGTGGCAGAAAGCGATATGCGCTGGTGTTCAGATGGCTTCGAGTTCGGCTGCGACAACGGCGAAAAACTGCGGGTAACGTTCGCGCTGGACTGCTGCGACCGTGAGGCCATAGACTGGGCAGCAAGCACGGGAGGCTATGACAGTTCGACCGTGCAGGATGTGATGCTGAGGTCGGTGGAAAAGCGCTTCGGCGACAGGTTGCCCGACACAGCGGTGCAGTGGCTGACGGATAACGGTTCAGCGTATACCGCGTATGAAACGCGGAGGTTCGCGAGAGAGCTGAATCTGGAGCCCTGCACAACAGCGGTGAGCAGCCCGCAGAGTAATGGCATGGCCGAACGGTTCGTGAAAACGATGAAAGAAGACTATATCGCGTTCATGCCAAAACCGGATGTGAGAACAGCACTGCGAAACCTTGCAGTAGCGTTCACGCATTACAATGAAAACCACCCGCACAGCGCGCTGGGATATCACTCCCCGAGGGAATACCGGCGGCAGCGGACATCGTTAACTTAAGATACAAAAGCTGTTCGGAGATGGAGGGTCAAGATCATTCAGCATCAAGGTGAATCTCAGCGTTGGGTACTTCGCACCAGGCTCTCTCAATACGACCAACCTGCTGTTGAACATTGGCTGCCGTATTTTTTATATAATCGCTGGTTCTCTTATACTCTCCGTTTAACCGGGAGATTTCGTTCTTCCTGTTCAACATCAGTGGCAGGATGAAGCGCTGATGCTGTTTACGTGAAATTTCCCCTGCTCGTAGTAGTTTTTCCAGATTGCGTAACTGGAAGCCTGCATGTGCCATATCATCATTGCTATCTGCACTGGTCTGGAAAGCGGAAAAGTAAAAATGCCGTGATTCCAGTAAATATAAACAGGTCAAATCCATATTTTTGCCGGATTCAGGCAGGCTGAAATCTAGATTTATACCGTTGGTAGCAGAGGCAGTTTGTGTCAGCACAATAACAATACGTCGGGAAGCAAATACAGCCTGATAGGCATCACTGAAGCCCTTTTTTTTCTGACATTCTGCGGTTAACAGACAGATTAGTGCGGGCTCGTTATGTATAGTCAACGGGATAAATACATCAGTAAAATTCTTTAGCAGAAGATTGTCGGATAAAGGCGGATCCAGCTTTAACCATGTGAGGCAATCTCTGCTTTGTGTCGCTATTGCAGCGGTTAGCCATTTTCTTAAATAAGATATGGAATTAACAAAAGCCAGATGCCCTCGGTGCTGAGGCCTTTTTCCTGCTAGATCCAGCACATCAAGCAGTTTAAGTAGAATATTCTGGCGATACTCTGATTCGAAATCTGTTGAAGGTTCATCATCATTCTGGAAAAAATCGGGGGGCAGAGAAGCGAGAAGATCGGCTGAATGCGGGCTGTTCTTTGTTCTATTAAAATCATGAATCTCAGTATTCAGTTGTGTCTTTCTGATGCTTTCCTTGCTGCTATTGATTTCTTCAATCGCGGTATTTTGTAACTGAAGGTCATCATCGGTCTGAACGTAGGGCATCGGTTCTTTAAACCAGGAATCAGGTCGGTTTTCAAAAGTAGTTCCGAGAAAGCTTTCCGTAACTGTAGGGTTACGTGCTTCTGCAATATAGCGTAAGGCTGAGTTTATCCACCGGACATCAAAGTGGTTGCAGGCTCTTTCAATATATGATGTGGCCGACAGTGCAAAAACGAAATTACGGCTGGCTAGTGACAGTAGTAAACCTTCTGCTGTTGTTGGCAAGAACGCACGCTTGATCTGTATTCGTAATGGATCGATATCGGTATCCACAACATTTTGTTTCAGTAACCAGTTAGTTAACCCAAAAATACTGGCATGTGTATTGGGCAAAATATTACTTTTTCTTAGTTCCCGCAGTTCAGGCAGATCGGTACGTGGCAACAAAAACCGAGACATATTTGGCAGGGTTGAACCATAATATGACGGTCTGTAGTCATTAACCGGGTCGAACAGAAGTCGGGTTAACTTTTTGATGTATTCATACGTTTCATCTTCGCTGGCTGTCAGGTCCGTTAACATCAGACTGAACTTTCGAATAAACTTTTCCATCAGGCGCAAAAAATCACTGATATCGATAGCCTGATCGTTATCCTGAAATGAGGAATCTGGTCTGATAATTTCGTAGCCATGTTCAGCTTGTCGCATGATAAGGCGCTCACTGCTTACCAGTTGATCGGAGCGAAATAAATAATGTTCACCGAAGGGTTTATTATCCAGATATCTTTGCAGAGGAATTACTAGCGATCTGGCATGAGTTAAATCAATTTTTTTTCCTTTTAAGGCCTCATCCAGTTCGTTAAGAAATGTCCCAAGACGTTCACGGATCATCGGTGCAGGTGCTGTTTCAACATACTGCATTCGTTGCAGTAATCTGCGTCCCCCCTCGAGTAACTGCCCCAAGCATTCAGGTGGTTCCTGAACCCATTGGGCTTGCGCCAGATATTCCTGTAGTACCTCAGCCTGATAATCAAATTCATCAATAAAAATGACATAATTGCGCAGCTCTTTGCTGGACATTCGTACTTTGCGCCGCCCATCGTAAAATGATGAAACGAGTTTTTGGGTTGTCATAATCAGCAGGTGTTGTTTTTCGTCGCGCCAGGCGATGGCGGGCAGAATGCGTCTGACCCAGGCATGACGACGGAAGTCATCAACTCGTTGCTTGGCGGCCTGCAAGAGTTCATGTTCTTCACCATATTTTTCTTTTTGCTTCCTGGCTTCTTTTTCCAGCAATTTGATATTTTGAATTAACGATATCTCAACTGCCGCACATGATCTTATTAACGCCTCTTTTTCACTGGCGATAGCTGCACGTAAATGTGCCGGGTATCCTTTCAATAATTTATTGATATATAGGATATTCCTGCAATTCTTACGCAGTTTGTCTGCAATATCTGGGTCGACAAATAAGTTTTTTCCCTCAAGTTCGTTGATGGAATTAAAGGGATCCGGGAGTGAATCTGCGGAAATATCTTTCTCATGAGGTAGTGGCGTAACCTCGATTGCAGAAACAATTTGTTCATCCTGCGCATAAAGCACACTAACGTTAAATGGTTTTCCATTGCTGTCTTCATGCGAACCTGTTTTTTCGTAAATGTCGTGGAGTATATTCCAGCGATGGGTAACCAGAATGGCCTGAGAGCCTGACTTTTTTATTGTTTCCAACGCCGGAGGGACGTTATCGGCGAAGCCAGAACGGTAGAGAGCGCTAGTTTTTCCACTGCCCGTGGGCCCCTGTAACTGACAAAAACCGGCAATGTGTTTCGTTGTTCTGGATTTTTTTGCTTGGGATAACGTATGTTCGATAACGGCATTATAGGAACGCAGTAAAGGGGAATTCACATATCACCTCATCTATCTCGACTTTTCGACGACTAATATTTCAACAATTTATGTTACGCCGCTCGGATGACATTGCAATAGTTGTGGTTAATTTTTCTTTATAAATCAATGAGCATGATATATTTTGTAAAGTTATGATTAGTCTTGATGTCATATTGTTACTTTAGGTCATATGTTCTCTGTAAACGCGTGTTCATTCTTTTTCTCTTGCCTAATTGCCGGGTGTCACATCTGAACTAATTTGACCTTTGCACTATCGCTGATACTTCTCCGGAGAAGGTCCGTGCCGGAAGCTGCGCCGCATTTCGTTTATCTGATCCGCCATAATCCTTTGAACCGCAAACATAGTTTTCTATTATCGGTCTTCTTACCACGAACTAAGCTCCCACTTGCATAAAATGCTTCATGACCTGAAAGAAGCGCCTGATGTATCAGGGATGGTTGCCGTTTTACCGATAATGCAGCCTTTGAAAACTGCCGGACCTGTCTTAGGACGGATTAAGGCCTCCTTCACGCTTATCCACGCTAAGGAAATAAGAATGAATCTGACTAAAAATTGCGCACCATCCACCATTGATGTTATATTAAAATATAATATTCGGAGGTGTTCTATGTATACCACTCGCCTGAAAAAGGTCGGCGGATCCATCATGCTGGCGGTTCCTCCCGCCGTGCTGAAAACGCTGGCGCTGTCGACTGACAGCGAAGTGGGTATGACCATTGATAATGGCTGCCTGATTATTGAACCCCAGAAACGACCTCGTTATTCGCTTGAGGAACTGCTGGCGCAGTGCGATCCGCACGCTGAAATGAGTGATGAGGATAGGGAATGGATTGATGCGCCTGCAGTGGGCAAGGAGATCCTGTAAATGGACAGAGGAGAAATCTGGCTCGTCTCACTGGATCCTACAGCCGGACATGAACAAAGCGGAAAACGTCCGGTGCTTATCGTTTCTCCTGCATCATTTAATAAGTTCACCCGGCTACCCGTTGTCGTTCCCGTCACCAGCGGCGGAAACTTTGCCCGCGCAGCCGGTTTTACCGTCTCCCTGGACGGTGTGGGAACAAAAACAACGGGCGTTATTCGCTGCGACCAACCCAGAACGATTGATATGGGGGCCCGGAACGGTAAGTGTCTGGAACGTATACCCGAAGCTGTCGTAAATGAAGTGCTGGCCCGACTGGAAGCCATTCTAAGCTGAGGCTTTCGGTGTGATTAACAAACGTAGAAAAGCAAAAAGCCTGCTTAGTTTCCTAAGCAGGCTTCTTAAATATGGCTCCTCTGACTGGACTCGAACCAGTGACATACGGATTAACAGTCCGCCGTTCTACCGACTGAACTACAGAGGAATCGTGTGAACGAGGCGAATATTAGCGATGCCACTCAGCGTTGTCAAAGCCTGAATAGATAAATGCGATCGTTTGCTGAAATATTCCCCATTTCGCCGCTTATTCAGACGCAACCGGTTGTTTTATGCACTTTTCACGCTCGGGACGAGGGTATTTCCATAACCAGCGGCCTGTAACCATACGCCAGTAAAATAACGCGGCGCGCACGGCCCAGTCGAAGAACATCCCTAACCAAACGCCGACTACACCCCATCCTAATACGATTCCCAAGGTGTAACCCGCCACAACGCGACAGCCCCACATGCCCAACATCGATACCCACATCGCAAAACGCACATCACGTGCGCCCTTAAACCCTGATGGTAGCACCCAGGATGCCGCCCATATCGGCATAAACGCTGCGTTGAGCCAAATTAGGATGACTATGACCTCTTTTACATCCTGATCGTGGGTATAAAATGAGGCCATAACGCCGGCAAAGGGGGCGGTTAGCCAGGCGATGGCGGTTAAGCCGATTGTTGATAGCCAGAATATATGGCGTAACTGGATTTCCGCTTGGGCAATCTGACCATTTCCCAGACGCCTGCCGGTAATGATTGTCGACGCGGAGCCTAAAGCATTCCCCGGCAGGTTGATGAGCGCGGCGATAGAAAAGGCAATGAAGTTTCCGGCAATTACGCTGGTTCCCATGCCGGAGACAAACATTTGCGTTAACAGTTTACCGCCATTAAATAGCACTGACTCAATACTTGCCGGAATACCGATCCCCATAACTTCCCAGATAATGGCGAGATTGAGCGGCTTAAAATAGCTTTTGAAGGGAATTCGCAGCGCCGGATTAAAACCAATCATCAGCACCCAGATAATGGCGAACGCACCGATGTAGCGTGAAATGGTCAGCCCGAGTCCTGCCCCCACAAATCCCAGCCCTTGCCAGGAAAAGACCCCGTAGATCAGGATGCTGCTGATGATGATATTTAGGATATTCATACCGCCATTAATCAACAGCGGAATTTTGGTATTTCCGGCTCCGCGAAGTGCGCCGCTACCGATCAAAGCAATGGCTGCCGCCGGGTAGCTGAGCACCGTTAGTTCCAGATAGGTGAGTGCCAAGGCCTTAACATCGGGGGTTGCTTCACCGGCGACAACGTCAATAATCTGTTCACCAAAATAGTGAATGACCGCTGCCAGCACGGTAGCAAAAATCGTCATGATCACCAGCGATTGTCTGGCTGCTGCCCTTGCCCGTCGACGATCTCGTTTTCCCAGGCTAAATGCTACCACCACCGTGGTTCCCAGATCGATGGCGGCAAAAAACGCCATGATGACCATATTGAAACTGTCGGCGAGACCAACGCCAGCCATTGCTTCTTTTCCCAACCAGCTAACAAGGAAGGTACTCAGTACGCCCATCAACAGTACACAGGTGTTTTCCAGAAAAATGGGGACCGCAAGCGGAGTGATTTCGCGCCAAAAGAGAACCTTATAACTCTTGCGTTTAGCATACCAGGGCGTGCGGGAAGCGACCTGGCGTAAGGCAGCGGAGACGTTCAAAGTGGACCTTAAAGAAGAAAGTTGAAACCTCATTTCAAATGATGAGGGAGAATCCAAAAAGCTGCAAAGTTTTTTCCATTTAAAATGTCTGGAAATGCAACAAACTGTCGAGAGAAACATCAATTGAAACTTATTCGGGGAAATGGGGTTTGACAAAAATTTTTTCGCCGCTAAGATAAGCCTCCACAACGATTCCTCTGTAGTTCAGTCGGTAGAACGGCGGACTGTTAATCCGTATGTCACTGGTTCGAGTCCAGTCAGAGGAGCCATATTTAAGAAGCCCGCTTAAGGAAACTTAAGCGGGCTTTTTGTTTTCTCAGTCCAGTGCATCCACCTGACGAGCAGGTGGAGCGTGATGTGTTTCGAATCAGAACTGATAGCTGGCGGTGACGCTGACGTTGCGCGGCTCGCCATAGACGATAGATCCGTCGACATTGGTGTCGTAGGTTTTATCGAACAGGTTATTGAGGTTACCCTGCACAGAGACGTTTTTCGTCACCTGATAGCGGGTGAATAAATCGACCAGGGCGTAGCTTCCCTGTTCCGCACGGAATGTGCCAAACGGCGTGACCGTATCGCTATATACACGATTCTGCCAGTTAACCCCACCGCCCACGGTCAGTTCCGGCATGGCTGGCAGGCGATAACGGGTAAACAGTTTTACTGTGGTACGCGGTAGGTTCGGGTTTACCGCATTGCCTTCGTTGTCTTCAGCAACATAGCGTGTCGCGCCGAACGTCATCTGCCAGTTATCGGTGATCGCACCGTTAACTTCGAATTCGACCCCTTTGCTGACCGTTCCATCCATAGCTCTATAGGCCGTGTCGCCATTGCTACCGGCAATTGGTACGCCGGTTGATTGGCCCACGTTATCCTGTTCAATGCGGAACACCGCGAGGGTGGTGGTTAAACGGCTGTTCATCCAGTCGGACTTCAGGCCAAGTTCATAGTTATTGCCGGTAATTGGGGAAAGGTATTTACCGGAACTGTCGCGCTTGTTCTGCGGCTGAAAGATTGAGGTATAGCTGGCGTACGTAGACCAGTTATCGTCAATGTCATACACCAGACCCGCATACGGCGTGGTGTGGTTTTGTTCCATGCTGTAGGAGAGGGTGTCGATACGCCAGTTGGTATAACGCGCGCCGACAATCAAATGCAGTGGGTCGGCCAGCGAAATACGTGTTGCGGCGTAGAGCGATTTCATGTGCGTGGTATCGTCCTGGGCCAATGACTGCGGGTTCCAGTTGGTTTCCGGGAAGTTACCATCGAAGGTATAGAAGCTGCCGATTTCGTTGGGGAATACGTTCGCCCACGCGCTTTCGTAACGGTTATTTTGTTTACTGTAGCTGCCGCCCAGCATCAGATTATGCTGACGACCAAACAGGTCGTAACCGCCGTCGGCGAACAGATCGACGGCATCCACCTTACGCTTGCCGCTGTTCCAGCCGGTACCTCCGACGTAGTCATAGCCCGGACCATAGCTGCTATACGGGCCAATCAGCGTACCATCGGCTTTATTGACATAGGCATCGACGTACATCATTTTACTGTCAAACTTGACCTCGGAGTGGGTGGCATTCATGGTCGCCTGCCAGGTATCGGCAAAACGTTGCTTGCTGGTGACAAACACTTTGTTGAAGTCTTTATCGTTGTACGCCCAGTCCGGCGCAGTGCTGCGCGAGCGGTCATAGCTGTTTTTGCTGCCGTCGGTATTCCAGCGCGGCAATCCACCCCATGTTGGGCTGTTGATATCAATGCGCTGGTATTCATAACCCACAGACAGGCTGGTGGTGCCGCCCAGATCGGCATCGACAATCCCGGAGAAGAACATTTTTTCGCTATTGTAGCGATCAAGCCAGGCGTCGTTATTCTGGTAGCCCGCCACGATGCGCCCGCGCACGTTGCCGTCTGCCGTGAGCGGGCTTTGCAGATCGGTCACATATCGTTGTTTATTCCAACTGCCATATTCCGCAGAAACATTACCGGTGAACTCGCGGCTGGAGGCATGCTTACGGATCATATTAATCGACGCTGAGGGGTTACCCGTCCCGGTCATTAGCCCGTTTGCGCCACGGACCACTTCGACACGCTCAAAAAGGGCCGTGTCGGAAAGGGCATCACCGAGATTCCAGCGGGATTCAAAATAGGTCGGAATCCCATCGACCATGTAGTTATCAATCTGAAATCCGCGAGAGTAATAGCTACTGCGATCTGAATCCGCCTGACTTCTGCTTATCCCCAACGTGTTGTCCATGACATCGCCCAGCGTTTGCAGTTGCTGATCTTCCATGCGCTGCTGACTGATAATAATGACTGATTGCGGAATATCGCGCTGCGTCATCTGCATTTTGGTGCCAGCAGTCGTTGATTTAACGCTGTAATCTTGCTCCTCACTGGATGTGGCTGGAGCAGAGCCCTCAACGATAACTGTCTCTTCAGCAGGGGCTGCGAGGCTGGTGGAAGGCAATAGTGCTAACGTGATGCAGGCTGCCAGTACAGAAGGGGCAAGCCCCGGTTGGCGTTGGTCATCCCCGTTGTGTGTTGTGAAAGACATCGAAAAATCCTTGATAATTATTAATATTAAGTTCGAATCACTGAGGTTGTGATGAACCCTTTGGTTGTAAATTATTAAGTTTGCATATGAATGCAAATGCGAAATATACGCATTCACATTCAATGTGTAAACAGATGCTACGGCATAAATGAAATGTTGTTTCAGTACTATGCTTAAGTAATAGCGACGGGAAATGGTTATAAGAACAGCAGTGGCAGGGCTTTTTGCTTAAAAAATCGAGGGTTAAAGTTGAAAGAGCGTGAGTAACTCGCTCATACTCTATACTCGCAGAGTGACCCGGCGTAGCATGGCATAACGCTTGGGCTGTTAATGAAAAAGGAAAACGTCGTGGCAGAAGAAACTATATTCAGCAAAATTATCCGTCGTGAAATTCCGTCAGATATCGTGTACCAGGATGAACTGGTCACTGCGTTTCGTGATATTTCCCCTCAGGCACCTACGCACATTCTGATCATTCCTAACGTCCTGATCCCGACCGTCAACGATGTGACGGCGGAACACGAGCAGGCGCTGGGTCGCATGATCACCGTAGCGGCGAAAATCGCCGAGCAGGAAGGCATTGCTGCGGATGGGTATCGTTTAATTATGAATACCAATCGTCACGGCGGTCAGGAGGTGTATCACATTCATATGCACCTGCTGGGCGGGCGGGCGCTTGGTCCAATGCTTGCGCATAAAGGTCTGTAAGCATGACCAGAGGATGCATTGCACTTTCACTGAGCTTGCTGCTACTGGCTGGCTGTCGGGCACATCCTGAAATTCCGGTAAGTGATGAACAGTCGCTGGTGATGGAATCAACGATTCTGGCGTCGGGCATTACAGCAGAACAGCCGACGTTAACCACGTCTGATATTCAGGCCTCAGCATCCTCGCGACTTTATAACGAAAGACAAGAACCCGTTACCGTTCATTATCGGTTTTACTGGTATGACGCCAGAGGACTGGAAATGCATCCTCTGGAAGCGCCACGCAGCGTGACTATCCCGGCTCATTCGTCGGTGACGCTGTACGGCAGCGCCAATTTTTTGGGGGCGCACAAGGTTAGACTTTATCTTTATTTGTAAGGGGTGAATCTTGATGATCAAAATGAATCGCTACGCACTGATTGCCGCGCTGGCGATGTTTCTCTCTGGCTGTGTGGCGCAACGTGAGCCCGCACCAGTAGAGGAAGTGAAGCCGGTGCCGGAACAGCCCGCGCAGCCGCAACAGCCGGTGCCGGTTGTACCAACGGTGCCAAGCATACCGCAGCAGCCGGGTCCGATTGAGCACGAGGACCAAACGGCGCAGCCGACGCCACGTCAACGTCACTATGACTGGAACGGAGCTATGCAACCGATGGTCGGTAAAATGCTGCAGGCTGACGGCGTCAAAGCGGGAGGCGTTCTGCTGGTTGATAGCGTGAATAACCGGACCAACGGCTCGTTGAACGCCGGTGAAGCCACCGAGACCTTGAGGAACGCGCTGGCGAATAACGGCAAGTTTACCCTGGTTTCCGCCCAGCAGTTGGCTGTCGCCAAACAGCAGTTAGGTCTGTCACCGAACGACAGTCTGGGAACGCGCAGCAAAGCGATTGGTATCGCCCGTAACGTTGGCGCACAGTATGTGCTCTATTCCAGCGCCTCCGGCAACGTCAATTCGCCGGCGCTGCAAATGCAATTAATGCTGGTACAAACTGGCGAGATAATCTGGTCAGGTAAAGGTGCCGTACAGCAACAATAACCGACTGACGCGCGACGAGGTGTTGTCGCGCTATTTCCCGCAGTATTATCCCGTCGTAGCCAACCAGAGCGGCCTGAGCGGCGGGAGCTGCATCATCGAACACGATACCTACCGCTTAGTGTTGCGCTGTCATCACGACCCTGACGCGCCGGAATCGCATTTCTTACGCCACTATCACGCGTTAAAGCATCTGCCTGAAAGCCTTGCGCCGCGCCCCCGCTTTTATATACGTGGGTGGATGGCGGTCGACTTTTTTCACGGTAAGGTTGAATCCAGATTACCGGACGCCGACGAACTCGCTGGCTTATTGTATCATCTGCACCAACAACCCCAATTGGGCTGGCGAATCAGTCTGCTGCCGCTACTCGAACAGTACTGGCAGTTTGGCGATCCGGCGCGTCGCACGCCATGCTGGTTGCGAGCGTTGAAGCGACTCAGGAAAAGCGGTGAGCCTCGACCTTTGCGTCTGGGACCTCTGCATATGGATGTCCACGGTGACAACATCGTACGTACAGCATCAGGGCTGCGGCTGATTGACTGGGAATATGCCGGAGACGGTGATATCGCTCTGGAGCTGGCGGCGGTTTGGGTCAACGACGAATCTCAGCACCAACGGCTGGTTCGCGCCTACGCCCAACGAGCGCACATTGAACAAAACGCGCTGTGGCGGCAGGTCAGACGATGGCGGCCCTGGGTCATAATGCTGAAAGCGGGGTGGTTTGAGTATCGCTGGCGACAAACTGGCGATCGACAATTTATCAGGCTGGCCGATGAAACCTGGCGGCAGCTAATAATGAAAGGATAAGGAGAGCAGTGTGGGCCCAGTAATGTTGGATGTCGAAGGGTATGAGCTGGACGCTGAAGAGCGTGAGATTCTGGCGCATCCGCTGGTAGGTGGGTTGATCCTCTTTACCCGAAATTATCATGACCCGGAACAGTTGCGTGAATTAGTGCGCCAGATTCGCGCGGCATCACGCAATCATCTGGTGGTGGCGGTAGATCAGGAAGGCGGCAGGGTACAGCGTTTTCGCGAAGGATTTACGCGTCTGCCCGCGGCCCAATCCTTTGCAGTACTGCACGGTCTGGAAGACGGCGGCAATCTGGCTCAGGACGCCGGATGGCTAATGGCCAGCGAAATGATCGCAATGGATATAGATATCAGTTTTGCGCCGGTGCTGGATGTGGGGCATATCAGCGCGGCGATTGGCGAACGCTCTTACCATGCCGATCCGCGGAAAGCGCTGGCTATGGCGACCCGCTTCATTGACGGTATGCATGCTGCTGGCATGAAAACTACCGGTAAACATTTCCCCGGGCATGGGGCAGTGACGGCGGATTCGCATAAAGAAACCCCAACCGATCCACGTTCAGAAGCCGAAATTCGTGCAAAAGATATGTCCGTGTTCCAGACGTTGATTACGGAAAACAAACTCGATGCCATTATGCCTGCGCATGTCATCTACAGTGACGTGGACCCGCGTCCGGCGAGCGGTTCGCCACACTGGCTGAAAACGGTGCTGCGTCAGGAGCTTGGTTTCGATGGCGTCATTTTCTCCGATGATTTGTCGATGGAAGGGGCGGCGATTATGGGAAGCTATGCGGAGCGTGGTCAGGCATCGCTGGATGCGGGTTGCGATATGATCCTGGTCTGCAATAATCGTAAAGGAGCGGTCAGTGTGTTAGATAATCTGTCGCCGATCAATGCAGAACGTGTTACACGTTTGTATCATAAAGGTTCATTTTCACGTCAGGAACTGATGGACTCGGCACACTGGAAGACGGTAAGCGCCCAGCTCAACCAGCTTCATGAGCGCTGGCAGGAAGAGAAAGCAGGTCATTAACGCAAGTTTGGCGAGGATGCGATGATTATCTATTTACACGGTTTTGACTCTAACAGCCCGGGCAACCACGAAAAGGTGTTGCAGCTGCAGTTCATCGACCCGGATGTCAGGCTGATTAGCTACAGTACGCGGCATCCTAAACATGACATGCAGCATCTACTGAAAGAAGTGGACAAAATGCTGCAGCTTAATGTGGACGACCGTCCGCTGATTTGTGGCGTGGGGCTCGGGGGATATTGGGCTGAACGGATTGGTTTCCTGTGTGATATTCGTCAGGTAGTGTTTAATCCCAACCTGTTCCCGTATGAGAACATGGAAGGAAAAATCGACAGGCCTGAAGAGTATGCCGATATCGCGACAAAATGCGTGACCAATTTCCGCGAAAAGAATCGCGATCGCTGCCTGGTGATCCTGTCACGTCATGATGAAGCGCTCAATAGTCAGCGTTCGTCAGAAGAGCTGCATCATTTTTACGAGATAGTCTGGGACGAAGAGCAGACGCACAAGTTTAAGAATATCTCCCCGCATTTGCAGCGCATCAAAGCGTTCAAGACGTTAGGTTAATCCTCAATGAACGTGTAAAAAACCAGCCTTCGGGCTGGTTTTTTTGTTCTTAAAGTTCGTGTTGTCTATCTTTTCAGCATCAAAACTTGATACACATCAATTTTGGTATGACCAATGCACCGTTCGTGTTATTCTCACTCTCGAAGAACATTTTCATTATCGTAACTTGTTGTTAATTAAAGGCTATGCCTATAACTTTTAATTAACAATTGGTTAATAAATTTAAGGGGGTCACGTTGACTACACCATTAAAAAGAATCGTGATTGTCGGCGGCGGTGCTGGCGGACTGGAAATGGCGACACAGCTGGGTAAAAAGCTGGGACGCAAGAAAAAGGCCAAAATCACGCTGGTGGACAGAAACCACAGCCATTTATGGAAACCGTTACTGCATGAAGTCGCGACGGGGTCCCTGGACGAAGGCGTGGATGCGCTGAGCTATCTGGCGCATGCCCGTAACCACGGTTTCCAGTTTCAGTTGGGTTCGGTGGTGGATATCGATCGCGAAGCGAAAACCATTACTCTTGCCGAGCTGCGCGATGAGAAGGGCGAGCTGCTGGTTCCTGAGCGCAAAGTCCCGTATGACACGCTGGTGATGGCGTTGGGTAGTACCTCCAACGATTTCAATACGCCGGGCGTCAAAGAAAACTGCATTTTCCTGGATAACCCGCATCAGGCGCGTCGTTTCCACCAGGAGATGCTGAATCTGTTCCTGAAGTATTCCGCGAATCTGGGCGCTAACGGCAAAGTAAATATCGCCATTGTCGGCGGCGGTGCGACGGGGGTTGAACTCTCAGCCGAGCTGCACAATGCGGTAAAACAGCTGCACAGCTATGGTTACAAAGGGCTGACCAACGAAGCGCTGAACGTTACGCTGGTAGAAGCCGGTGAGCGTATTCTGCCTGCGTTGCCGCCACGTATTTCCAGTGCTGCGCATAATGAGTTAACCAAACTGGGCGTACGCGTACTGACCCAGACGATGGTAACCAGCGCTGATGAAGGCGGACTGCATACCAAGGATGGCGAGTACATTGAAGCCGATCTGATGGTGTGGGCTGCGGGGATCAAAGCGCCAGACTTTATGAAAGACATTGGCGGTCTGGAAACCAACCGTATCAACCAACTGGTGGTTGAGCCGACTCTGCAGACCACGCGCGATCCCGACGTGTACGCGATTGGCGACTGCGCTTCCTGCGCTCGCCCGGAAGGTGGTTTTGTGCCGCCGCGCGCTCAGGCTGCGCACCAGATGGCAAGCTGCGCAATGAACAACATTTTGGCGCAGATGAACGGCAAGCTGCTGAAAGCGTATCAGTACAAAGACCACGGCTCTCTGGTTTCACTTTCTAACTTCTCTACCGTGGGTAGCCTGATGGGTAACTTGACCCGTGGTTCGATGATGGTAGAAGGGCGTATTGCGCGCTTTGTGTACATCTCACTGTACCGCATGCACCAGATTGCTCTGCACGGTTACTTTAAAACCGGTCTGATGATGCTGGTTGGCAGCATTAACCGGGTGATCCGCCCGCGTCTGAAACTGCATTAATACGGCTTATGGCGTCGGATGTTTGTACTTATCCGGCGCCTTCCTTCAGAGTTCTCCGAATCATCCTGCCTTCGCTCCTCCCCGTGCTATTTTCATCCGTAATCTGATTGGCATTCCTTACCTTCTGTTGCAAAGTTGTTGCTAATAGCAAAAAAGGAGGAAGTCCCGTGAATAAATCTATGTTGGCGGGTATAGGGATTGGCGTAGCTGCTGCGCTGGGTGTTGCAGCGGTGGCCAGTCTTAACGTTTTCGAGCGTGGCCCACAGTATGCACAAGTTGTCTCTGCAACACCGATTAAAGAGTCGGTAAAAACACCGCGCCAGGAGTGTCGGAACGTGACGGTCACGCACCGTAAGCCGGTACAAGATGAAAACCGTATCGCGGGTTCCGTGCTGGGTGCGGTTGCTGGTGGCGTTATCGGCCATCAGTTTGGCGGCGGACGCGGTAAAGATATTGCTACCGTGGCCGGTGCTTTAGGCGGCGGTTATGCAGGTAACCAGATCCAGGGTTCGATGCAGGAAAATGATACTTACACTACCACGCAGCAGCGTTGTAAAACGGTGTATGACAAATCTGAAAAAATGCTGGGCTACGACGTGACGTACAAAATTGGCGATCAGCAGGGGAAAATCCGTATGGATAAGGACCCCGGCGCGCAAATTCCGTTGGATAACAACGGACAGTTGGTACTGAATAACAAAGCGTAAAATAGCATTATCCTGAACATTAGCCCCCCATTCGCTCAGGCTGGGGGGCTTTTTTTATCAGAAGGTTAAGGCGTAGTTCAGACCAAACGTGCGGCCCCGGCCTTTGTATTCATACAGTGACGGGCTACCGTAGGTTGGGCTGTACAGCAGTGGCGCACGTTGTCCCCACAGCGTGGTGTACTCTTCATTCAGCAGGTTTTCTACGCTAAAGGTCAGTTTACCCAACGGGAGCTGATAGCTGCCGATAAAGTCCATCGTGTTATAGCCGTCCAGCTTATTGCCGCTGGCGTCCGTCAGATCAAATGTTTGCTGGCTCTGTACGCGCAATGTCCACGGTTCAGGTGCCCAGCCGACCCACGCGGTGGCTTTGGACGGGGAAGCCAGGGTGACATCCCATTTCTGCCACTTACCGTTTTGCTTCACTTCCGATTTAATGACGTTGAAGTTGCCGCCCAGACTCCAGTCCGTATCCGCAATGAAATAATCCACCGCACCTTCAAGGCCATAAATGCGGCGATCGTCGGGCTGGACGTTAATGGTCATATCGCTGCGGTTGATAACGATCGATTTATCCGAAGTGGAGTAGTAAGCGGCCAGCTGCGTGCGCAGACTGTCGCCAGTGTAGCGCCATCCCAGTTCGTAGGAGTTAACTTTAATCCCCTCCAGGCGTGAGTCCGCCACGTTGACGCTGCGCTGGAGCTGGTAATGATCGCCAACCAGGGAATAGGTGCCGTTACCGTAATATTTCCCCGGGTCCGGAAGCTCCACGCCCTGAGAGAAGTTAAACCATGTCTGCTGACGGTCGGTCAGGTGGGCGAGGATACCGGCGTTAAACAGGAAATTATCGTAATCGGTTTTACCGCCAGGAATGGTATCGGCGGAGTTTGCCAGGCCGGTGGCAATTCCCTGTTGTTGGGCATAGCCAACGAAATCATCCACCCTGTTTTCGGTCCATTGATAGCGCACACCGCCGCTGAGGGTAAAAATGTCGTTAATGTCATAGCTGTTCTGCAGGAAAGGCGCGAAGTTGGTGATGCTGTAACCGGGGTAACGCCCGGTGGTATAAGCGGTTCGGTTGTCCATACCGCCGGAGGGCAGGGACCAGGCCAGATCGAAGAATTTCTGATTGGAATCGAAGGTTTCGTGATCGGCATCGACACCCCACGTCAGCTCCCAGTTGTCCATCAGCTGGCTGTTGAGGGTGATTTTGGCACCAAACTGGTCTGTGTCCTGCTGCGATGCGGAGAAACTGGTGACCTTGCCTTTGCTTAGCGTAGGGAAGGGGTAGAATTTCAGCGATTCGTCACGGTAATAGATTTGGCTGACCAGGTTCTGGCCGAAGAAATCCGCGTCTGAATACTGCAGGCTGATCAGATGACGCTCAGTGCCGGGAATACGATCGGAATTCAGTCCGCTGCTGGTATAAGCCTTACCGTTTCCCGTCACGGCGGACATGTTCTCGCCAAGATCCAGTCCGTAATCATCGTCCCCCTGGCTCTTATAATACTGCGTAACCAGTTGTAACTGACGGTTGTCGTCAAGCTCAATCGTTCCGGTGCCCATCACGTCCAGACGATCGGAGTGCTGCAGGCCGGTTTGGGTGTTATCCAGCAGCAGGGCATCGTGATTGCCGTCATACCAGCCGCCAAACCGTTGATACGCGACGGACATGCGCCCGGAAGCGCGAGCGGTTCCTCCGCTCACCGCCGCGGCAACGCGTTCATCATGATCGTTACTGTTATTGAAGCCGCTTTTACTCCCCAGTTCGAGTTCTACTTCACGCTCCGGCTGGCCTTTTTTGGTGACAATGTTGATTAACCCACCGGTACTGCCGCCGCCATACAGTGAGGTTGCACCTGAGATGACTTCAATGTGTGCGATATTAAACGGATCAATAGAATCCAGTTGACGACTGTCAGTACGCGAGGAGTTCAGACGGACACCGTCTATCAGTACTACGATGGCACGACCGCGCATATTCATGCCGTAGTTTGTGCGCCCCTGGCTGCTGACATCGATTCCTGGGATTAACTGAGCAAGAACATCTTTGAACTCTTTCCCCCCCTGAATCTGCTGTTCAATCTCGCTTCCTTCAATAACCCAGGTCGTTTGCGCCATTTCTGCCACGGTGCGTTGACTACGGTTGGCACTGACGATGAGGTTATCTTCCTCAGCCGCGATGGCTGGGAGAGTTAAAGACAACAAGAGAGGATTGAGCACCCAGAGACGCTTATGCATTTGTATTCCTTTTAAAAAAGAGTCGAGCTGTTTTTGTTATGGCGGTAGAGAAACCGATGGTTACATTGTGAAACAGGCGTTAAAACAAATGCGAATATTGCTGATAATAATTGTTGTTATCAATACATTTTACAAAAAATGATCGGATAAGATGATGAAAACACTGAATAATGTAGAGGTAATCCGCGGGAATCTAACCGGGGGCTTAATCAGCTCCCGGTGGTGTCAGTACTGCGGGGAAATAGCGGGAAAGGGTTAAACTTTGATAAGTTCAGGCCACAGTCGCAGAGTCGTGTGTGCGATCTGCATCAGTTTTTCAAATGTCGCGCCTTCACGGGCGCTGATCGACATACCCTGTAAAATACAGTTCAGGTATTCGGCCAGTTTTTGTACATCGCAATGGGCCGGAATTTCGCCTCGTTGCTGGCGCTGGTGAAGGAACTGGGTAAGCGTCTGTTCCTGCATTGCATGGCGGGATTTCACCGTGTGCGAAATATCCCGGGAAGAGGCCGCCAGTGTCGCGGAAGTGTTAATCATGAAACATCCCGCCGGGGTGTCTTTACTGGTAAAGCAGGTCGCTATTGCGGTGAAATAGTCTTCCAGCGCGCACTCAAGACTTTTTTCTTCACAAAACAGTTGGGCTTCATGCTTCGCTGCGAAGCGGGTGATGTAGCGGTCCAGTACGGCACGAAACAACCCCTCTTTATTGGTGAACTCCGCATACAGCGTGGGCGCTTTTGCGCCAGTTGCTTCTACGAGATCGGCGAGCGATGTCGCTTCATACCCGTGCTGCCAGAAGAGTGTCATGGCCTTATCAAGCGCGGCTTCCCTGTCGAACACTTTTGGTCGGCCACGGCTTTTTTTAGCACAACCTGTCATTTCAGTTGTCATGGCGCCGATGTACCTTTGTTGGGTTTATTGAATAACCATTATAAAAATATTCGACTGCACACTCCAGCGGATTAGCGATAAAAATAATTTAACGCTAATGATATGAAAAATAAGGTCTTTGTGTTTTATATAACGATCATTATAAAAAAATGTTGACGTGTGACCTGGATCACATCTATGATTTACCTATCGATCGTTAAGTTAATCTTTGCGACACACATTCATCTGCTAAAGGTCACTATCATGAAAAACATAAAAACTCTGTTTGTTGCTGCTGTTCTTAGCTCACTCTCATTTGCAAGCTTTGCTGCCGTTGAAGTTCAGGCCACACCTGCGGGCCAACAGAAAGTCGGTACTATTTCTGCGAATGCGGGGACTAACTTAGGTTCTCTGGAAGATCAACTGGCGCAGAAAGCGGATGAGATGGGGGCGAAGTCTTTCCGTATTACTTCCGTTACCGGTCCTAACACCCTCCACGGGACTGCAGTTATCTACAAATAAGATTTAACCCATCGCAATGCCACTGCGAGTTAAATAAAAAACCCCCGCGGAATAAAATCCAGCGGGGGTTTTTTATGCGCTGGATTACAGCGGTTGTTGAGCAACGTCGTGATGACGGGTGACATCGACCGGCATGCCTGAGCGAATCTCCATCGCATGTTCCATGACGGCAGAGTCCGTTTGCGCCGCATTCTTAAACGTCTGCATGGATGCGTTCAGCACGATCGGCAGCAATTGCGGGTCGTCATTGATTTTTTCGGACAACGGCTGGTGTACTTCAACCAGGCGCACGCCGTTAGGTTCAACAGATGCTTTGATTGGCGTATTGATAATATTGACCTTGGTTCCTGGCTTCACCTGACGGAACAGAGTTTCGATATCACCGTCGCGTAGACGAATACAGCCGGAACTGACGCGCATTCCGATGCCAAAGTCAGCATTAGTTCCGTGCAGCAGGTACACACCGCCGTATGCCGCTAAGCGAATGGCATGATGGCCCATCGGGTTATCCGGCCCGGCAGGCACCACGGCAGGAAGGTCGATCCCGTTCACTTTGTATCGCGCGCGGATATTTGCCGTAGGCGTCCAGGTCGGGTTGGCACGTTTATCAGAGATGGTGGTTACCATTGTGGGCGTCAGCGTGTCACCGCCTAACTGGCCAATACCAATAGGATACACGGTCACCGAATTTGTCCCTGGCTGGTAATAATAAAGACGCAGTTCGGCGAGGTTGATAACAATGCCTTCGCGTGGCGCATCCGGCAGCAGGGTTTGTAACGGAATAGTCAGCACGCTGCCCGGACGTGGTACGTAAGGGTCAACGCCGGGGTTGGCCTGTAGCAGCGCCAGAAAGCCGACATTGTATTTTTTCGCAATCGCTTCCAGAGAACCGCCATTGTCTTCGACAACGTGAACGGCATTCTGACCCACCACGCGGCTTCCCGGTGGCGGCAGCGGCCAGGTATTTGCCTGGGCCGGAAGTGCTAACGCGAAGGTCGCGGCAAGCGTAAAAAATGCTAACCAGCGAGAGAGTCGTTTATTGTTTAACATCACCATAAATCCATTGTTTTTACGTGGTTTTTATTATGTAAAAGTAAACAAGAATTATGGCGGTTTGCAGTGTCGGGAAGTGCAGGGAAGTGCAAAGAGTTTGTAAATTCATCAGGCCGGGTGAGTGGAGGACTCACCCGGCTTGACGCTAGGCTACGGCGTTCTCTTCAAGCTGGCGCATAAACTGGCGAACCCAGTCGATCCGTGCTTTACGCTCGCCCAACTCCTGCATGAATTTCAGGCGTGTTGGACCATCCAGACGGAAGTGTTGCGGTTGTTTTTGCAGTAAACCAATTAGCCAGACCGGGTTAACATGGTTTTTCTCGGCAAACTCAATAGTACCGCCTTTTTCATTGCCTTCGAGCTTTCTGATCCCCAGTTTCTGCGCCTGCTGGCGTAAACGGGCAATATCCAGCAACGTCCGGGCCGGGTCGGGCAGCAGGCCAAAACGGTCTATCAGCTCGACCTTAATTTCTTCCAGCTCGGTTTCGCCTTTCGCACTGGCAATGCGCTTGTAGAACGACAGTCGCGTGTTGACATCCGGGATATAGTTATCCGGCAGAAGCGATGGCATGCGCAGTTCGACTTCGGTTTGCTGGCTGGTGAGATCTTCCAGCGACGGTTCACGCCCTTCTTTGAGCGCATCGACAGCGTTTTCCAGCAGCTCCATATACAGTGAGAAACCGATACTTTCCATGGAGCCACTTTGATCTTCGCCCAGCAGTTCCCCTGCGCCACGAATTTCGAGGTCGTGGGTCGCCAGCGCAAAACCTGCACCTAAATCTTCCAGCGAGGCGATGGCTTCCAGGCGTTTTTGTGCGTCGGTGGTCATCGCTTTTGGGTGCGGCGTTAGCAGCCAGGCGTATGCCTGATGGTGTGAGCGTCCCACACGACCCCGTAGCTGATGCAATTGCGCTAAACCGAAGTGGTCAGCTCGTTCAATGATGATGGTGTTGGCAGTGGGAATGTCGATCCCGGTTTCGATAATGGTGGTACACACCAGCACGTTAAAACGCTGGTGGTGGAAATCGTTCATCACGCGTTCCAGCACGCGCTCGCGCATTTGCCCGTGGCCGATACCAATGCGCGCTTCCGGCACCAGTTCCGCTAATCTGTCAGCGGTTTTCTGGATATTTTCGACGTCGTTAAAGAGATAATAAACTTGTCCCCCGCGCATAACTTCACGCAGGATAGCCTCGCGTACCACCAGGTTGTCATATTCGCGCACGAAGGTTTTGACCGCCAGACGACGAGCGGGCGGTGTGGCGATGATCGACAGATCGCGCATGCCGCTCATCGCCATGTTGAGCGTGCGCGGAATTGGCGTTGCTGTCAGAGTCAGAATATCTACATCCGCACGCATTGCCTTGATACGTTCTTTGTGGCGAACGCCGAAACGGTGCTCTTCATCGACAATCAGCAGACCCAGATCTTTTAGCTTCACATCCGCTTGCAGCAGTTTGTGAGTGCCGATGAGAATATCGATTTTACCTTCGGCAACCTGCTCCAGAATCTGCGCTTGCTCTTTGGCGCTACGGAAACGGGACAGCATCTCAATGCGTACCGGCCAATTGGCAAAACGGTCGCGGAAGTTGTCGAAGTGCTGCTGAGCGAGCAGGGTGGTCGGTACCAACACGGCAACCTGCTTGTGATTCTCTACGGCGAGGAAGGCGGCACGCATTGCGACTTCGGTTTTACCAAAGCCGACATCGCCACACACCAGGCGGTCCATGGCCAGCGGTTGACACATATCGCTGAGTACCGCGTTGATCGCCTGCGCCTGGTCGGGCGTGGTTTCAAACGGGAAGCTGTCGCAAAACAGCTGGTACTGTTCACGGTCATGCTTAAAGGCAAAGCCTTCTTTCGCTGCGCGCTGGGCATAAATATCCAGCAGCTCTGCCGCGACATCGCGGACTTTCTCAGCGGCTTTCTGTCGGGCGCGTGACCAGGCATCGCCGCCCAGTTTATGCAGCGGCGCATTCTCTTCCGCGCCGCCGGCGTAGCGGCTTATCAGATGCAGCGACGACACCGGCACATACAGTTTGGCGTCGTTGGCATAGGTGAGCATCAGGTATTCACCGGTAATGCCGCCTGCTTCCAGCGTGGTCATACCGGCATAGCGACCCACGCCGTGCTCCAGATGCACCACTGGCTGACCGGGATGCAGCTCCGCGAGGTTACGAATTAACGTATCCGGGTTGATGGTGCGACGAGAATCCTGGCGGCGACGCGCCACACGTTCACCGAGCAGATCGCTTTCACAAATCAGCGCCAGATTGCGTTTGCTATCGATGAAGCCGTGCTCGGCTGAGCCAATCATCAGATAACGACCGTTGTCTACGGCTTCGTCGAGTCGCAATATCCGCTTCGGCGCGACTTTGATGCGGGCGAGCAGTTCGCCTAGCGCTTCCCGGCGTCCTTCACTTTCCACCGAGAAAATTACCGGACCGGTAAAGCCCTCCAGGAATTTACGTAATGCATCTAACGGTGCTTTTTGCTGTGCCTGAACGGCGATATCTGGCAGCTTCTGGAACCCGAGGTTGGTATTCGCCGCTTTCTTCGGCAGACTCTCGGTTTTCAGCTGAACACGCGGCCAGCGTTTAAGTTCAGAAAACAACTCATCAACCCGCAGCCACAGCGATTCCGGTGGCAGAAGCGGGCGCATCGGATCAACGCCGCGATTCTCAAAGCGTGACAGGGTATCGGTCTGGAAGCGTGCAGCGCTGGTCTCGATATCGCCGGTATTTACCAACAACGTATTGGCGGGGAAGTAGCTGAACAGCGGCGGCAGCGGCTCGCTGAAAAACAGCGGCTGCCAGTATTCAATCCCCGTAGGTAACGTGCCTTTGCTGACCTGTTGATAAATATGCTCGGCGTCGCGTTTTACCTCAAACGTATCACGCCACTGACTACGGAACAGCTCAATGGCCGTTTTGTCAGTCGGGAATTCGTGTGCGGGCAGCAAATTAATGGCATCGACTTCTTCCAGCGTGCGCTGAGTGTCAGTATCAAACAGACGCAGGCTGTCGATTTCGTCATCAAAGAAATCCAGACGATAAGGCAATTCGCTGCCCATCGGGAACAGATCTAACAATGCGCCACGCGTGGCGTATTCGCCGTGTTCCATGACCTGATCAACATGGCGATAGCCAGCGCTGTCCAGTTGTTCGCGCAGGGCGTCGCGCGAAAGCCGCTGGCCTTTTTTCATGACCAGCGCATGACCATGCAGATAGCTGTGCGGACAGACACGCTGCATCAGCGTATTTACAGGAACGATCAGTACGCCGCGTTGCATGGCGGGCAGTTGATACAGCGTGGAGAGCCGTGAGGAGATAATCTCCTGATGGGGAGAAAAGCTGTCATAGGGAAGCGTTTCCCAGTCGGGCAGGTTCATCACCATCTGGTCAGTAAACTGACGAATTTCATCATGCAGACGCAAAGCATTTTGCATGTCCGGCGCGATCAGCACCACTGGACCCGCGTGACGTTCGGCGATTTCGGCGACCAGCGTTGCGCAGGCGGCACCCGTAAGCTCACCCAACTGGCGCTGATCGGAAGCGCCCGTTGGGAGCGTGTAACGATGTTGTTCAGGCATTCGGTTGTCAGGATCTCGTTTAGATATACATCTGATAAGCAATGTTCTTTATTATCCGTGATCGTTTCTCATAAGCAAATTGATTCGCCCCCGAATGGGGGCAAAAAGCGCGAAGGGGTTAGCGCGAGGCGAGCGATAAAGAGGGCGGGGAAAAGAGCAGATCGGCCACGGTTTTTTGTGAAATCTTACGCACCAGCAGGCCAAACAGGGTGCACAGCAGCAGACAGGCGAACGGATACACCAGTAGCAGGGCCAGCTCCGCGTATGCACGCCAGGCGGCATGATTGATTTTGGGGATAAGCGTTAAGCTGAACAGCTCAACCAGAATACGGTGTGTGGTGTAGATGGCGATGGTATTGGCGCCAATCATGCTTAACGGACTGGACGCGCGCATGCCAAAGTGGAGCTCGAACTGATAAAACAGCTTCATGATCAACACAATGGAAAGGAGAGAAAGCAATAGCGAGACATGTGCCAGCCAAGCGATGATGGCGACGATTGTGCAACCCAGAACAATGACCGCATGACGGCGCAGGGGCACCTCCTTGATCCACGCCATCAGCATTGCGCCAAACCATGCGCCGAGGCTATACCAGGGCAAATTGCGAATCACGCTGTTCATTCCCCACCACGGGGTCGGGAAAAAATTGATCGCCACGCTCAGCGCCACAAATAATGCTAACAACGGTATCGCCCAACGGCTGAAAATTTTACACAGAACAAAATAGACAATCAGCGCGTACAGATACCACAGGCTGGTGCTGGCGGTCAGCATCCCGTGGGTAAAACCCGCAATCGAATCCGCATAAGCGGCGTTGGCGGCATGGGTCAGATCGCGCTGCGGGGCGAGCCAGTTATTGAGCGCCACCAACGCCAGCCATTGCACCACTCCCCAAAGCACCAGCACCCAGGCGATACTCCAGATCCGTTTATCCACGCAGGTTGTCCACGGGACGTTATCGATGTAGCGGCGGATCAGATACCCCGAAATAAAGAAAAACACCGGCATGCGAAACGGTGCCAGGTACAAATTGAGGTAAATCCAGCATTTGCTCAACACCTCTGAGAGTGGATGCTGAAAAGTGGTGAGGTGCGGGTAAAATGTGATCACCGAGTGGTAAATCACTACCAGGCAAATGCATAACCCCTTGATTTGATTAATCCATAGTTCTTTTTTATTCATTGAGACGGCGCATCCATATTGATTGCAATAGCCTGCCATCCTGCGCAACCCGCCGTGCGCTGTAATGCGTAACTGTCTGCATTTTGTTTTTTTAGGATAAAGGTCAGGGATTAGGGTTGCAGGGGAGAGGGACAACTTTAGCGGTTTGATTTATTTATACTTTTAAGAATAGTGCTGACGAACACTTACGGTTCAGTCATTTACCCATTCCGCTTTCGCTTATATACTCGTGACTTTGCTAACAGCAACCAGACGGATTTCATGTACCAACCTGTCGCTCTATTCATCGGCCTACGTTATATGCGTGGGCGTGCAGCAGATCGCTTCGGTCGCTTCGTTTCCTGGCTCTCCACCATTGGCATTACTCTCGGGGTAATGGCGCTGGTTACGGTGTTGTCGGTGATGAACGGTTTCGAGCGCGAACTGCAAAACAATATTCTTGGCCTGATGCCTCAGGCCGTCCTCTCGTCTGAACAGGGTTCTCTAAACCCGCAACAGCTACCGGAAAAAGCGGTGGTGTTGAACGGCGTCAACCGCGTTGCACCGATAACCACGGGGGATGTGGTACTGCAAAGTGCGCGTAGCGTGGCAGTCGGCGTGATGCTGGGTATTGACCCGGCGCAAAAAGATCCATTAACGCCATATCTGGTCAATGTGAAGCAAACAGATCTGCAGCCGGGTAAGTATAATGTCATCCTCGGAGAGCAGCTTGCGGGGCAACTGGGTGTTAATCGTGGCGATCAAATTCGCGTGATGGTGCCCTCAGCCAGCCAGTTTACCCCCATGGGGCGTCTGCCGAGCCAGCGTCTGTTTACGGTAATTGGCACCTTCGCCGCCAACAGCGAAGTCGACGGCTACCAGATGCTGACCAACATCCAGGATGCGTCACGTCTGATGCGTTACCCGGTGGGCAATATTACCGGCTGGCGTCTGTGGCTCAACGAACCGTTAAAGGTTGATACGCTGAGCCAGCAAACGCTGCCGCAAGGCACCAAATGGCAGGACTGGCGCGAGCGCAAAGGGGAATTGTTCCAGGCCGTGCGTATGGAGAAAAACATGATGGGGCTGCTGCTTAGCCTGATCGTGGCGGTGGCGGCATTTAATATTATTACCTCGCTGGGTCTGATGGTAATGGAGAAGCAAGGGGAAGTGGCGATTCTACAAACGCAGGGGCTGACGCCGCGGCAGATAATGATGGTGTTTATGGTTCAGGGGGCCAGTGCCGGGATTATCGGCGCGCTGCTGGGCGCGGTGCTGGGCGCATTACTCGCCAGTCAACTGAACAACCTGATGCCAATTATCGGTGTGCTTCTGGATGGGGCTGCGCTGCCGGTCGCCATTGAGCCGCTGCAGGTTATCGTCATTGCGCTGGTGGCGATGGCCATCGCGCTGCTGTCTACGCTTTATCCTTCCTGGCGCGCTGCCGCCACTCAACCCGCTGAGGCTTTACGTTATGAATAAGATCCTGTTGCAATGCGACAACCTGTGCAAACGCTATCAGGAAGGCACAGTGCAGACCGATGTACTGCACGATGTCAGTTTTTGCGTCGGTGAAGGTGAGATGATGGCGATTGTCGGCAGCTCCGGTTCCGGTAAGAGTACTTTGCTCCATCTGTTAGGCGGGCTGGATACGCCAACTTCTGGCGATGTCATTTTTAGCGGTCAGCCGATGAGCAAACTCTCGTCGGCGGCGAAAGCGGAACTGCGCAATCAGAAGCTGGGCTTCATTTATCAGTTCCACCATCTGCTGCCGGACTTTACCGCGCTGGAAAACGTGGCGATGCCGTTGCTGATCGGCAAGAAAAAACCGGCTGAAATCACCGAGCGCGCACGGAATATGCTGAAAGCAGTAGGGCTGGACCATCGTGCCAGCCATCGTCCGTCTGAACTTTCAGGCGGTGAACGCCAGCGCGTGGCCATTGCTCGTGCGCTGGTGAATAACCCGCGCCTGGTACTGGCGGATGAGCCAACGGGTAACCTGGATGCGCGTAACGCGGACAGCATTTTCGAGCTTCTGGGGGAGCTGAACCGCTCTCAGGGCACGGCATTTTTGGTGGTGACACACGATCTGCAACTGGCGAAGCGCATGAGCCGCCAGCTTGAAATGCGCGATGGTCGCCTGACGGCTGAACTGAGCCTGATGGGAGCTGAGTAATGGCTTCGCCTTTATCGTTATTGATTGGTCTGCGTTTTAGCCGTGGTCGGCGGCGCGGCGGCATGGTCTCGCTGATTTCCGTGATTTCCACCGTTGGCATTGCGTTGGGCGTAGCGGTGTTGATCGTCGGCTTAAGCGCCATGAACGGATTTGAGCGTGAGCTTAACAACCGTATTCTGGCCGTGGTGCCGCACGGTGAGATTGAAGCCGTGAATCAGCCGTGGAATAACTGGCAGGAAGCGCTCGACAAGGTACAGAAGGTACCAGGCATTGCCGCTGCGGCGCCTTATATTAACTTTACCGGGCTGGTGGAGAGTGGGGCGAACCTACGCGCAGTGCAGGTGAAGGGCGTTGATCCGCAGCAGGAGCAGCGTTTAAGCGCGCTACCCTCGTTTGTGCAAAACCACGCATGGGATAATTTCAAAGCGGGTGAGCAACAAATCATTATTGGTAAGGGAATTGCCGATGCGCTGAAGGTGAAGCAGGGCGACTGGGTATCGATTATGATCCCTAACGCCAGTGCGGATCATAAGTTACAGCAGCCTAAACGCGTGCGTTTGCACGTCACGGGGATACTGCAACTGAGCGGTCAGCTCGATCACAGCTTTGCCATGATCCCAATGGAAGATGCGCAGCAATACCTGGATATGGGATCCAGCGTTTCCGGGATCGCGCTGAAAGTGAACGACGTGTTTAACGCTAATAAACTGGTGCGAGACGCGGGTGAAGTCACCAATAACTATGTGTACATTAAGAGCTGGATCGGTACTTACGGTTATATGTATCGCGATATCCAGATGATCCGCGCCATTATGTATCTGGCGATGGTGCTGGTGATTGGCGTGGCCTGTTTTAATATCGTTTCCACGTTAGTGATGGCGGTAAAAGACAAAAGCGGCGATATTGCGGTATTAAGAACCCTGGGGGCTAAAGATGGCCTTATACGTGCCATTTTTGTCTGGTACGGCCTGCTGGCGGGTCTGTTCGGTAGCCTGATAGGCGTCGTCATTGGGGTGGTTGTCTCGCTGCAACTGACGCCGATCATTAACGGGATTGAGGCGCTTATCGGCCATCAGTTCCTGTCCGGCGATATCTATTTCATTGACTTCCTGCCATCGGAATTACACTGGCTGGATGTGATTTACGTGCTGGTGACAGCACTCGTGCTGAGTCTTTTGGCAAGTTGGTATCCGGCGCGTCGCGCCAGCAATATTGATCCTGCGAGAGTACTTAGCGGCCAATAACAATATATACACGAAAGCATTCATGCGGCGGTAAGGCGGCAAACCGAAATCTCCATGAGCATAGATAACGATGTGACTGGAGGGTGAGGGCGCAGCCAACCCCAAGGCATCTTGAAGGATGACGTGTATCAAGGAGCGGTGATGTATTACGGATTTGACATCGGCGGGACCAAAATTGCGCTGGGCGTATTTGATAAGCAACGTCGTTTGCAATGGGAAACACGCGTCCCTACGCCTCGCGACAGCTATGACGCTTTCCTTGATGCGGTCTGCAATCTGGTGACGGAAGCGGACCAGCGGTTCGGCGTTAAAGGTTCGGTAGGCATCGGCATTCCTGGCATGCCGGAGACGGAAGACGGCACGCTGTATGCGGCCAACGTTCCTGCTGCCAGTGGTAAGCCGCTCCGCGCCGATCTCAGCGCTCGCCTTGACCGCGATGTGCGTCTGGATAACGATGCTAACTGTTTTGCCCTCTCCGAAGCCTGGGATGACGAGTTCACCCAATATCCACTCGTGATGGGGTTGATCCTCGGTACCGGTGTTGGCGGCGGTCTGGTGCTTAACGGGAAATCTATCACCGGGCGCAGCTATATCACCGGCGAGTTTGGTCATATCCGTTTGCCAGTCGATGCGCTGACGTTGATGGGCTTTGATTTCCCATTGCGCCGCTGCGGGTGCGGTCAACTGGGATGCATCGAAAGCTATCTTTCCGGCGGTGGATTTGCGTGGTTGTATCAGCATTACTACCATCAATCGCTGGATGCCCGGGAAATTATCGCACTGTGGGAGCAGGGTGATGAACAAGCACGTGCCCATGTTGAACGCTATCTGGATTTGCTGGCGGTGTGCCTTGGGAATATCCTGACTATCGTCGATCCTGATTTGGTGGTGATTGGCGGAGGCTTGTCGAATTTTACCGCTATTACGACGCAACTGGCGGACCGACTGCCACGTCATCTGCTGCCGGTTGCCCGGGTGCCGCGTATTGAGCAGGCGCGGCACGGTGATGCGGGCGGGATGCGCGGAGCCGCTTTCCTACATCTTACCGATTAATACAAAGAGGTTGTTATGCTGTCGCGCCGGGGTCATCGGTTAAGCCGCTTTCGTAAAAATAAACGCCATATGCGCGATCGCCTGCGTCAACGAATCTTTTTCAGAGACAGAGTGGTGCCTGAATTGATGGAAAAACCAAGAGTGCTGGTACTGACGGGAGCGGGAATCTCCGCTGAGTCAGGAATTCGAACCTTTCGCGCGGCGGATGGTCTCTGGGAAGAACATCGGGTAGAGGACGTTGCGACTCCGGAAGGATTTAGTCGTAATCCGCAACTGGTCCAGTCGTTTTATAACGCCCGTCGTCATCAGTTGCAACAATCAGAAATCCAGCCTAACGCGGCGCATATCGCGCTGGCAAAACTCGAAGCCGAGCTGGGCGACCGTTTTTTACTGGTGACGCAGAATATTGATAACCTGCATGAACGTGCGGGCAGCCAGAACGTAATCCATATGCACGGCGAACTGCTCAAGGTTCGCTGTTCGCAAAGCGGGCAGATTCTGGAGTGGACTGGCGATGTGACTGCGGAAGATAAATGCCATTGTTGCCAGTTTCCGGCGCCGTTGCGCCCGCACGTGGTGTGGTTTGGTGAAATGCCGCTGGGCATGGATGAAATTTATATGGCACTGGCAATGGCCGATGTGTTCATTGCGATTGGTACATCGGGCCATGTATACCCGGCAGCGGGGTTTGTGCATGAAGCTCGACTACATGGGGCGCATACGGTAGAGCTAAATCTCGAACCGAGCCAGGTAGGAAGCGAGTTTGAAGAGAAGTATTACGGTCCGGCAAGCCAGGTGGTGCCTGAGTTTGTTGAGAAATTATTGAAAGGATTGTGATTTTTTTGCCCGATACGCGCAGCGCTATCGGGCATTCCTTACAACGCTGAATTAACGTCCTGCTTTCAGCTTCTGATAATACTCTTCATAGATAGCGCTGGCGGAACCGACATCGTTCTGCCATTCCCCTTTGTTGATGGTTTCTGCATCAGGGTAGAGGGTTTTATCGTTCGCGACTTCAGGGCTTAACAGCTTACGTGCTGCCAGGTTTGGCGTCGGATAACCGATGGTTTCCGCGACTTCTTTCGCCACGTCCGGGCGCAGCAGGAAGTTAATCAGCTTCAGCGCACCTTCTTTATTTTTTGCGTTTGCTGGAATAGACAGGCTGTCCATCCAGAAAATCCCACCTTCTTTCGGCCATACCACTTCCAGCGGTGTACCTGCCTGACGCGCAACATACGCGGAGCCGTTCCACACCATCCCCAGATTGACTTCGCCTTCCATATACGGGTTGGCCGGGTTGTCAGAGTTAAATGCCGCGACGTTAGGCATCAGCTTCTTCAATTCGTTATAGGCGGCTTCAATCTCTTTAGGATCGGTGGTATTGCCGGAGTATCCCAGCTTGCGCAGCGCCATCTGGAACACTTCTCGCGCATCATCCGTTAACAGCAGGCTACCTTTGTACTCCGGTTTCCACAGATCGGCCCAGCTGGTTACTGTTTTCGGGTCGATGGCATCGCTATTGATGCCAATGGCCGTCGCACCCCAGATATACGGGATAGAGTAGTCATTGTTGGGGTCGAATGGCTTGTTGAGCATTTCCGGATCGAGGTTGTGGAAGTTGGTCAACGTCGACTTGTCGATCTTCTGGATCATGCCTTCTTTGCGCATTTTATCAACGTAATAGGTGGACGGAACCACCAGATCGTATGCGCCGTCTTTATAGGTTTTGAGCTTGGCGTACATGGTTTCGTTCGACTCGTAGGTCGAATAGATAACCTTAATGCCGGTCTCTTTGGTGAACTGCTCCAGCAGTCCAGGCGGGACATACTCGGTCCAGTTATAGAAATAGAGCGTGTTGTTGTCATTAGCGTGAGCGGCGCTCATGCCCAGTGCCAGAGCACCCGCCGCGAGCAGGTGGCGTGACCATTTTTTCATCATTTAACGTCCCCTGAATTAAGGGCCTTAGCGGCCCTTGGTTTTATCACGTGCAATAAGCTGGCTGGCAATCACCATAACCAGCGACAGAACCAACAAAATGGTCGCCAGCGCGTTCACCTCTGGTGATACGCCGACTTTTACCATTGAGTAGATTTTTAACGGCAAAATTTCATAACCAGGCCCGGTAACGAAGGACGACACGACGACATCATCCATCGACAACGTAAAGCTCAGCAACCAGCCGGCAGCCACTGCAGGCATTGCCAGAGGCAGTATAATCTTGCGCAGAATAGTCACTTCACTGGCGCCGAGATCTTTGGCGGCTTCAAGCATTCGTACATCAAAACCTTTCAGACGTGAGTAAACCGTCACCACCACAAAAGGTAGACAAAAAGTGATATGCGAGAACAGCAGTGACCAGAAACCCAGTTGAATGCCGATCAGCATAAACAGCACCAGCAAAGAAATCGCCATTACGATATCCGGAGACATCATCACCACGAACAGCATGCCGCTGACAAACGGTTTACCGCGAAAACGGTAGCGGTACAGTGCAACCGCTGTGAGTGAGCCGATCAGCGTGGCAAACGTGGCGGATAGCACCGCCATCGTCAGCGAGTGTTGCGCTGCCTGTAGCAGGCTGTCGTTGTTCATCAGCAGGCCGTACCATTTAGTGGTAAAACCCTGCCAGTTGATGCCAAAGCGCGAGCTGTTAAAGGAGTTCACAATCAAAATAATGATTGGAATATACAGATACGCGTAGATGGCGGTCATAAAACCGCCTCTGAGCAGCCGACCGATCATTCGCGTTTCACCTTCTTGTTCAGAAGGCGCGATGTTTTCAGAGTATTGAAAATAATCAACTTTTTCTCTTCTCCAAAATCTCTCCAAAACTTCCCGCCAAAACAGATAGCCAAAAAAGAAGCAGCTATCACTAAGGCCGCGAATTTTACAACAATTTTTAGGATGATCGGGAAAAAAAGGCCATTTAAATGACCCGCTTTACCCATTCCTGACTGCGAGTGGCGGTATAGCAATCGGTTCAGGGAACAATTAGCGCACGCTACCGCTGTGGTGGTAAAGGGGAGGTACTTGACTGCAAAGCCACGAAAGAGCATGGCGTCCCAGTGTTTGAAACCTGTGAACGCTGCAGGGAGCATGCTTAACGAAGGGTAACGAAATTGACGGGAATAGTGGTTTTTGGGATATCAATTTCCTGGCCCGGTGCTAACAAAAACAGAAAACACCAGAACGGCGTTTTACGCTATCTACAGCGTAAATTTCTTGAATCACCCTGTTTTACGACACAAGAATTTACCTTTAATGACACCGTCAAAGAAACGGCCTTTAGATTGCACCGTGAGAAAAGAGTTATAGATGCTTTCAGGAACGCCCACATACTGGAAAGTTGAAGAATTTACGAAACCAATCTCCAGTATCTTTTCTAATGGGTAGTAACCAATAAATTTTATTTTTGATGAAATCATTGCCTGTCGTTGCATTTTTTCTCCTTCAATTTTTTTAATTTTCCTTCTCTGATAATACACTGATATGAAACAAAAGGAGCATAGTTTTGTAAATGTTATGGCTGTTTCAGAATTTACTGGTTGGAAGAAATGATTTTCTTTGTTGCTATTAATTTCCTCAGATGCGAAAAATAGCACGAAAATTCGTTGCTGGATTTTTACGGATTGAAACGGGGTTTCCTTTAAGTTGCTGATAAATATATTCTATTTTATTTTTCGTTATCTAGGGGACGACCGGCAGTATGTTATTGCTAGTGAACAGAACTCATTGATTATGCTGTCTCAGTTTCCATTTCTAAGATTTTGCGAAAAATTAAATGAAAAAATAACTTGCTATTGTTTGTGGGGTGTGTGATTAATGAGGGGTTGGTTAGGTACACAGACCCATTAAAGCGGTTTAGTAAAGCAGTTCTCATCTCAAGCGTTATCCACAGATAATCCTTTCTTTTGAGCCTTCTTATCGTTACTAATTAGATTGTGTGCGAAGCCCTTTTCGCCGTAAGGCTACATAGAATTTAAGGAATTACCTGTGTCTAATAAAATGACTGGTTTAGTAAAATGGTTTAACGAGTCTAAAGGTTTTGGTTTTATTACCCCTGACAATGGTAGTAAAGATGTGTTTGTACACTTCTCTGCTATTCAGAGTGGTGGCTTTAAAACGCTGAATGAAGGCCAAAAAGTTGAGTTCAGCATTACTGCTGGTGCAAAAGGGCCGTCAGCTGAAAACGTAGTTGCTGCCTGATATTTTTCCTGATGTAAACCAATATACGATAGCGAAGACGGTGAATGCCTGAGTAGATATATTGGTTTTTCAGAAACTCAACATCTGCCAACATAAAGCTGAACAGATGTCTGAGTCTAATCATTGGGTAGAACAGTTGAAATGATTATTTTATGAATGTCATTTGTTGTTTTACCTCTGTAGTTTTTCTTGCACGCTTAAGTGCATTCGTAAAAGCTAACAACATCCCAAAAATCGCTGGTGCTATAATATAAAGAAAATTATATTATTTTAGATTCCTCATGTGAACTGATAAGAAATATTTATTTTTTATTGCTTTTAATAGTGAGTTGTAACCTGGTACTGAAAACCAAGAGAAATTATTAGTTAAATAGATCTTTTGGATATCACTGCGGTAGTGAGTGTTGTAGCAAATAAAGGCTAACATCATGACCGACCATATTTATTTTAAGTGCCCTTGTTGTCATGGGTCACAGTACAGAACTTCCCATTTTGATGTGACTGAGAAAAATCCCTTTGGTGCAAAGTGTATTTTTTGTAAATCATCAATGATCACACCTGATAACTATGCGCCATATACTTCCAGTAAATCAAATGAACAGGTGTTGCGAAAGTAACATTTGGCTCTGACCTTCCAGTTAAGGCGGCAAGATTCATTATCATTGCCAGGCACTGGTTTAAGTCCAACAAGGGCCGTCAGTCTGCTACTACCTCATCGAATTGAGCGGGCGACTTTTGAACTTGCAGGAGACGAGGGTTTGATCCTCTATGGTTACACCATGAATAAAAACCTCGTTCTAACGGGGTTTTGTCATTTCAGGGGTATCCGTGCAACATACAAGTAAGTTGGGCAAAGAATTGTATTTTTTGTTTTGCTATTAACATCATGTCTGATGTGTAACGGTATTACTAATAACCATATAAAGGGCAACGCATTGAGAATCATACAAAACCATATTATGGCCCAGGAAATTGGTGAAACAGTTATCCAGCTACTTGAAAATGGCAAAAGGGTTACGACCGGGAATATCATTGATTTGCTCGAACGGAAAAGTCATGCCTTGCACGGTCAAGAGGCCGATGAGATAAGAGAAATATTGATATTTATCAGGAAAAAATCTGTTCTGTAAACGAGCTATAAATCACCTACGGTGCTCACGGATTATGGTTTCTCAATCAAAGACCTACTGAGAGGCATCCAGCCTGGTAGTGCAAAACTCTTCTTTTCTGGCCCACACAATAAAATAGGCCTTTTTCATTACTAAAAGATAGGTTGTGATATCTGGACGGTGTGAGGCAATAATGATTACATATTTTTCGGTTGACATTGAAATCAATTATTTTCTGTAAGCGCTTTTGTGATTAAGGTTGATAGTGCTTCAAGTTGGATAGCAAGCTGAATGCTCAACCAGACATATCCGTGAACGGCGCTTTCAATGATTTCCTCGCCCTCATTGGCGAGTAAAAGACAATGCAACTCTTTAGTAATTTCGAGAAGATGCTCGCTATTTGATGCTATCGGCGTTGGGTTTCCTTCATGCAAGGCATGTGCGAGGGTGTTGAGGGTGCTACGGGTCATTTTTTCCATATCTGACAGCGTGTGAGTATTCAATATGAGAAATCGACTGCCACGGGATGCCCAGTGGGCATTTATCTGAAATTTTTGCGCCGCTATCATATCGCGGGTTATCGATTGAATACCTTCAAGTAGACTCTTCGCAATCTTTGTTTCTTTATTTACTGGTGTAATAAGGCTGCGCATTTTTACTACATTATTCAGCGCTCGCGTTTGAAGTTTGGCCATTCTCGGGGGCGCAAGAACGTTTCGGGAGACTCCCGCCGTTGTTATTTTTAGATAATCAGAAAGAAAGTCAGCAAGTTGTATACGCCAGTTAATGAATGCTCTTTGGGGAAAAATGCTGGTAAACAACATCGCCAGAATGCATCCTATAATAATGTTGGTGCTTCGCCACAATGCTGTTTGTAAGTCTCCTGCAGGAGCGCTGCTGACAACCGCCAGCGTGATACCAATCAATAATGCGGCATAGGGACGTTTACTCATGGCCAGAAAACCACAAAGGAAAGCTGCGCATCCACACCACAGCATCATCATAGTGAGAGAGTACATTTCAATGTGTAATGCGATGATCCCCAAAATCGCACCCCCTACAGTTCCCGCCATACGTTCAAGTGCCCTGGGTATCACATTGCCCATGTAACTAATTGGTCCCATGACCACAACCAGTGTAATCAGGGGCCAGGAGTGGTCTGGTAAATTCAACATTCTTATCAGTAAGAAAGTTATAACAAATGCTAAAGCAATACGGATCCCATGAACTACGCGATAGTTGCGGTAAATCTTAAGTTCTAAAGGACTTATCGGTTTATTCCGTTCAATGGAAAAAATATTGTTTTTCATTGGTTAAAATCTTTAACATAGACAGAATTATAAAGAATGTTCAGATATACACTGAAAAAATAAACTCGTCTTACTTTTTTAACTTATAAAAAAGGAGGGCGATGCCTGATATAGGTTATTGTTAATCAATTGCTAATGCAGTAGCGAAAGAAGAAGTAATTTTTAATACCCACATTATCTTTGGATTTGCCATTATGGTGGTAAGCGGTTCTACACATCTTGAGTGGCCCCTGACTTAAATTCAACATGTTGACTTTGACAGATATTAAAAAGTTGTGGACTTCCAAAATACTGGTTAGCATGTTTAAAACGTTTTCTTTTTCAGGTTGTTATAAGGCTAAGCAAAACAGGTCAGATGGTTTCTGTGCACGGCTTTATATCAGCAACGGTATCATTATATTTATAACATATGCATTTTGATGAGCTAAGGCCCGGACCAAAGCTCATGAGATATAAGTTCTGGCTACATTAGATGGAAGCAGTACACAACCTATTCATGTGTTATCGAAAAGCAACTACGTAAACAGAAAGTGCAAGTGCGAGAAATATCCAGTATTGAGAATGGTAATGGAAAAGTTTGAGCATAAATATCCTCCACAGATTCGGTTCCTAATTAATGGCAGATTTAAATGTCAACAACAAACAAAAAAGCATGGGTATTGATTGTTTGATTGTTTCATATTGTTTCAGTGATGTGCTATGACGGTGCGTTTGCACCAACAATAAGATTCTTGCATTGTTATGGTGAGCTTAGTGTCAGCCGGGCATTAAGACGCGATCAATCTACTGATAAATATAACCCAGGCAGCCATATGCGGCTTGTTCTATCCTGTCTGTTACTCTTTGCCAGCCGCACACCGATACCACAAATCTTGCCCGCCACCTGAATGCCGCAAAGCACACCGGAAATCTTGCCGTTCCTGCCAAAAGCAAAACAGCCGGAGCTGACGTTGTAATCCTCTCTGACATGCTCGGAAATTTCGTGGTAGACCCTAAATATTATGCTGAGATGGAGGAAATACGACTCTTCCGTGAGTCAAAATCCCTGAAAACTTAGGGTGATAGATAAAGGTCTTAAGCAGCATGACATAATTTTCGATTTAAGCTATTTAAATTCATTTTTATGATAAGAATCATGTGCGATTTCCCTATAAAACTAAATCTTGCTATGTTTGGTTAATCATGCGTTAATGAATTCTTGGTTTGTAACGAATTTATCTAAAGCAAGTGCTGTAATAATTTTATTTCTTGTTCCTGTTGAGACTTCCTTGCTGGCTTTTCTCTCTGATGATTTTTTCGGACCATTCTGCCCAAGGGCTTACTCAAGAAAGGTAATAATTATGTCTAATAAAATGACTGGCTTAGTTAAATGGTTCAATCCTGAAAAAGGTTTTGGGTTTATCACCCCTAAAGATGGCAGTAAAGATGTGTTTGTACACTTTTCTGCTATCCAGAGTAACGATTTCAAGACGCTGAATGAGAATCAGGAAGTTGAGTTTAGTGTTGAACAGGGACCTAAAGGCCCCTCAGCAGTTGATGTCGTGGTTGTATAAGGTAACTGTTATTACACATCATATTCACTTCAGATGCCCGTGTTGCCACGGATCTCAGTACAGAACGTCGAGCTTTGATGTTACTGAAAAAAATCCTTTCGGAGCAAAATGTATTTTTTGCAAATCGGGAATGATTACATTTGACAATGTTGCGCTATACATTCGTTCTGGTCTAACTTCGTTAGATTTTAGAAAATAAAGTTCAGGTTCCTTATGGAGCCTTTTTTGTATGCTAAACCGTTCATCTCTGTACGAACCATCACGGTATCATTATGAAAAAAGTAATCGTTTTTTTTAACTCAGAACCGGCAGTTGTTGTATCCGTAATGAAGGGAATTACTTCGATAATGCGTGAGTTTCCCAATGGGGAAAAAGCACACCTGTCCGTGATGTCAGCAGGATTTCCATCTCTGACAGGAGACCATAAAATAGTTTATGTTGCCTCTGATCGCGATGTCAGTTCCGAAGAGATTCTCGAGGCAGCATCGAAGCTTTTGAAGTGACATCTGATTGTTTCTTTACCGACCGAGATAGTAGTCCAGTGGTTTGCAGATGTTTTGCGCTTTTCTTGTATGAAGATTGCACTGCAACCTCTTGATTATTGAGTCTTTCCATTCTATCTTTTAAACATGTCAGCGCTGTTATAAGTGCTCCACGGGGAATGTTACATACTTGGGAAGGTGCGAACAAGTTCCTGATATGAGATCATCATATTCATCCGGAGCGCATCCCAGAGGGACATCATGAGCCATCAACTCACCTTCGCCGATAGTGAATTCAGCACTAAGCGCCGTCAGACCCGAAAAGAGATTTTCCTCTCCCGCATGGAGCAGATTCTGCCATGGCAGAATATGACCGCTGTCATCGAGCCGTTTTATCCCAAGGCGGGCAATGGCCGACGGCCCTATCCGCTGGAGACCATGCTGCGTATTCACTGCATGCAGCATTGGTACAACCTGAGCGACGGTGCCATGGAAGATGCCCTGTACGAAATCGCCTCCATGCGCCTGTTTGCCCGATTATCCCTGGATAGCGCCCTGCCGGATCGCACCACCATCATGAATTTCCGCCACCTGCTCGAGCAGCATCAACTGGCCCGTCAATTGTTCAAGACCATCAATCGCTGGCTGGCCGAAGCAGGCGTCATGATGACCCAAGGCACTTTGGTGGATGCCACCATCATTGAGGCACCCAGCTCTACCAAGAACAAAGAGCAGCAACGCGATCCGGAGATGCATCAGACCAAGAAAGGCAATCAGTGGCACTTTGGCATGAAGGCCCACATTGGTGTCGATGCCAAGAGTGGCCTGACCCACAGCCTGGTCACCACCGCGGCCAACGAGCATGACCTCAATCAGCTGGGTAATCTGCTTCATGGAGAGGAGCAATTTGTCTCAGCCGATGCCGGCTACCAAGGAGCGCCACAGCGCGAGGAGCTGGCCGAGGTGGATGTGGACTGGCTGATCGCCGAGCGTCCCGGCAGGGTAAAAACCTTGAAGCAGCATCCGCGCAAGAACAAAACGGCCATCAACATCGAATACATGAAAGCCAGCATCCGTGCCAGGGTGGAGCACCCGTTTCGCATCATCAAGCGGCAGTTCGGCTTCGTGAAAGCCAGATACAAGGGGCTGCTGAAAAACGATAACCAACTGGCGATGTTATTCACCCTGGCCAACCTGTTTCGGGTGGACCAAATGATACGTCAGTGGGAGAGATCTCAGTAAAAACCGGAAATAACGCCAGAAATGGTGGAAAAAATAGCCTAAATAGGCTGATTCGATGTGTTTGCGGGAAAAAAATCGGCCCAGATCCGCGAAATTTTAATCAGCGAGTCAGCTTGGGAAGAAATGACCTGCTTATTCGCACCTTCC
>NZ_JAOWDG010000068.1:0-13054 GCF_030334745.1 Citrobacter sp. Cb080
TGATGTAGCCCCCTGAAACACCGGACAGTAGCTGTATCTCCAGATAAGAGATAGGCTTGAATATATGTCTAACACTAACGCCAATTTTGAGATGACCGGGATCCTGTTAGGGCAAGAAGTCCGTAAACGTAAAACTCCTCAGGAGAAGATCGCCATTATCCAGCAGACGATGGAGCCGGGTATGAATGTCTCCCATGTCGCCCGCCTGCATGGTATCCAGCCCAGCCTGCTGTTTAAGTGGAAGAAGCAATATCAGGAAGGCAGCCTCACCGCCGTTGCGGCTGGAGAGGAAGTCGTTCCTGCTTCTGAGCTTACTGCTGCTCTGAAGCAGGTCCGGGAGCTTCAGCGCCTTCTGGGCAAGAAGACGATGGAAGTTGAGATCCTGAAAGAAGCCGTGGAGTACGGTCAGTCGCGAAAATGGATAGCGCACGCGCCCTTGTTGCCAAAGGACGGGGAATAGCCATGGTCTGCCGGACCATGGGCGTGTCGCGTGCGCAACTGTCACTGCGGATTAACCGTTCTGCCGACTGGCAGGACAGGCGCTGTAACCGGCGTAATGAAGAAGCAGACGCAGAAATACTGTCGGCTATCCTCAACATTATCAGCGATATGCCGAGTTATGGTTATCGACGCGTGTGGGGCATCCTGCGCAAGCAACGTCGCACAGAGGGACAGCTACCTGTGAATGCCAAACGGCTTTACAGGATAATGCGTGAGCATAACCTGTTGTTGTTGCATCACAAACCAGAGCGACCGAAGCGTGAACATAAGGGCAAGATAGCGGTGGCAGAAAGCGATATGCGCTGGTGTTCAGATGGCTTCGAGTTCGGCTGCGACAACGGCGAAAAACTGCGGGTAACGTTCGCGCTGGACTGCTGCGACCGTGAGGCCATAGACTGGGCAGCAAGCACGGGAGGCTATGACAGTTCGACCGTGCAGGATGTGATGCTGAGGTCGGTGGAAAAGCGCTTCGGCGACAGGTTGCCCGACACAGCGGTGCAGTGGCTGACGGATAACGGTTCAGCGTATACCGCGTATGAAACGCGGAGGTTCGCGAGAGAGCTGAATCTGGAGCCCTGCACAACAGCGGTGAGCAGCCCGCAGAGTAATGGCATGGCCGAACGGTTCGTGAAAACGATGAAAGAAGACTATATCGCGTTCATGCCAAAACCGGATGTGAGAACAGCACTGCGAAACCTTGCAGTAGCGTTCACGCATTACAATGAAAACCACCCGCACAGCGCGCTGGGATATCACTCCCCGAGGGAATACCGGCGGCAGCGGACATCGTTAACTTAAGATACAAAAGCTGTTCGGAGATGGAGGGTCAAGATCACTGACCTGTCGCAACTGCTTTGTAAAGGTATGGGCTGGAGGAATCGATCTCTTTGTCAAAAAGAAATGGGCCATGTTGGCGTGTGCCGGTTAGCTTTCCAGTGGCACCATCGGTTGGAATGCTAAGGTTATGTGTTAAACCACGTAACTCAATACTGCCTTCACGTCCCTGGACATCCGAGCCTCCACGAATCATCGCGCCACCATCGTCTTTTAAAAATAAATGAACGGGTACAGCCATTTTCAACACTCCTTGTAATCAATCATATAACCAGTGGCCTGCTCTGGCTGATTCTGCGAACATACGCACAGTAAGCGGTTTTGACACTTGCTTGATGGGTTCTTTGGTAAACCATTTTCTATAGACCGATTCTCTTTCCCACGGGTAATAGGCCTCGAAATCAATCACAGAAACATCAACGTTATATTTCTCTCCAAAATCATCAATGGCATACGGTAATTCATCCCATTCAGCGTAACCTTGCAGCGGCGTATCAAGTTCAATCGGGATAGGCTTGAAAGTAAACGTTACCGCGAGAGATAACTCTCCCCGAAAAAATTCTAATACCTCGTTATCCGTCACCATACGCGATCTTCCTCTCTGGCAATGGTGTTGTAGGTATTCACCGTTTTATAGACAATTTGGGCGACATCACTTGCGAGTAATGCCCAACCAATCACAGGAATTGTTCGTCCAACGAATGCCCCCAGATTGTTAGTCATCATTGGTTTTAAATATTTGATACTGGCATTGGTGATGGTAGGAAGCCTGACGGACAATGTTACGTTAAGAAACTCACGAGAATATTTGGAGGCAATTGATGTGCCTTGTGTTGCCCCATATGGTTTACCCCGTGTTTTCAGCAATGGTAACCCAAGAATGATACATGACATTGTTACCACATCTTTAATTCCCCCAAATTGTTCATCAATTTTGTCGAGAAAAATCCAGAAAAATAGCTCACCTGCAGAAATGTTACAGACCCCTTTATAAAAGTATGTTCCGTTGAGTTCCTCTACTGTGTCCATCAGAGATCCTTCGATATGCAATAATTTGCATGCTTATCGTACTCCTGCGTACCCTGGTGGGGGAACGGTAACTGCCGTGGCGTATGTGTTTTTCAGAAAACATAAAAGTGATGTCGTTGATGTCAGACAACATGCCACGCATAGTGCTTTATCAAATTGATACCAATAAGTGACGTCGATAGCGCATCAACCCGCCTTTGCTTGATCAGGTGATATTTTGCGAGCATCATCGCAATTATTTACCTGATAATGAAATCAATGACTTCCAGTAAAACCCTGCAGCAGGCAATTGCCGACATCACCATCTGGCGTAAAGGCGAGCAGCGTGCGCCGCACAAACCTTTGCTGCTGCTTCATGTGCTGGCGGGTTATCAGCAGGGTCACGGTCGCCTGTTTGACTACGGTTCGGAGGTTCGCGACCCGTTGCATAGCCTGCTGGAACGATTTGGACCACAGCGCGCGCAGTACCGCCCGGATATGCCCTTCTGGCGCTTACAGGGCGATGGGTTCTGGGAGCTACAAAACGCCGAGCATTGCTCAACATCCGGCAGCAGCAAACAGCCCCCCGCCGGAGAACTGGTGACGCATAACGTTGCCGGAGGCTTTGATGAACAACATTTTGCTCTGCTGAAAAAGAGCAAGAACCTCATCAACGCCCTGGCCCAGCAAATCCTCGAGGCGCACTTCACCGAAAGCATCCAGGAAGAAATCGCGGATGAACTGGGGTTTGATATCCTGCAAATCCGCAAACAACGGGACCCGTTGTTCCGCCAGCAGGTTCTGCGTGCTTATAACTATGAATGCGCCATTTGTGGCTTCAATATGCGCCACGACAGCACTTCAGTTGCGCTTGAAGCGGCGCATATCAAATGGAAACAGCATGGCGGCCCGTGCGAGATTTCAAACGGACTGGCGCTGTGTGCAATCCACCATAAAGCCTTTGATAAAGGTTCGATTGGGCTGGATGAGAGTATGCGGGTTCAGGTATCACCCGCAGTGAATGGCAGCGGCATGGTGGGCAGACTGTTCTGGGATTTCGACGGTAAATCGATAGCGCTGCCGATGATGCGCGAGAATTATCCAAAAGAAGGGTTTGTAGAGTGGCACAGGAAGGAGGTGTTTAGGGGATGAGTGCGAAGGCCGGACTCGAACATCGCAACTATCCTTATGATCTTAAGAGATTAAAACTTAACATAGTGGGTTAGATACCATCATTGATACCATCAGTCCCGATTGGTGATAATCGAACAATCTATGTAGAAACATTAGACCAGCATTATTAGGTTTACATCTAATGAGAAATTATAAACTACAATCAAAAAAGTACAATAATTAATTGACGACCAATTACCTTGAAAAAAAACGATGATGAATAATTGTTTCGGCCAACATAATAGTTTTATTAAAAATAGCCACAAAAAACGCCACATAAAATATTTGTTAACTATTAGCCAATATCATTCCTCAATATTGAGAAGATAATTCCAAACCTATAAGATTTATGATATAATAGAATTAGGAAATATATAAATTTGGAACTAAAATGCAAAAGAATCTTCCAGAAGAATCACTACTTGAGAAACTAACAAAAGAAGAACTTCTTAAGCTAGTTAAAGAGATGCATGAAGATAAAAAAATGCACGCTATTTTCTCTACGGACGCTGATTTGTATGCTAATGATGCAACTCTAATGTGGCAGGGTCGGAACAGATTCTTGGCTGAAACAGTAACACCAGTCACGATAAAAAGCGATGCGAAAAAGAGTTTCCCTGAAAAGGTCGGGGGAAATCATCGCATCATTGATGGTGATAATTTAGCTGTGATGCGCTCATTAATTAATGAATTCCGTGGCGGTCCGAACACTGGATTCGATGTGGTATACATGGACCCGCCATATAACACAGGAAGTGATGCATTTATTTATAATGATAATTATAGGTTTTCAAAGGCAGAAGTAGATAAATTAAAAGATGCTATTGGAAGAGTTGAAAAGGGTGTTTCACTTGATGACCCATCCCGACATACTAAGTGGATAAATCATATTGCTCCTCGTCTTTGGGCAGCAAGAAAATTACTAAAGCATACTGGTGTGCTAATAATTTCTATCGATGAACATGAATTACCAAGACTGTGGATGCTTCTAGAAGAAATGTATGGTGAAAAAAACCGTATTGCCACACTTATTTGGGAAAGATCGAGGAAAAATGACGCAAATTATATTTCTGAAGGTCATGAGTATCTATTAGTTTGGGCCCGTGACAAATCTGCTCTCGATTCAAAAATGAAAGAACTTGCTAAGAATAAGAAATGGGAGAGATACAAAGGTAAATGGAGAAAGCCTAAAGAAGGTGCAGAAGATATACTAACAGCATACTCTGATGCTAAAAAAATATTTTTGGATGATATTCCTAAAATCCAAAAATATATGAATGATTTTTTCAAAAATCTGCCAGAAGACCATCCTGCAAAGAAAATTCGTTATCGGAAAGTAGACAAAAATGGCGTCTATAATGACGACGGTAATCTAAACTGGCCAGGCGGTGGTGGTCCTCGATATGATGTATTACACCCAATTACACATAAACCATGTAAAGTCCCAGCATCTGGCTGGAGGATTGCTAATCCTGAGGTAATGCAAGCTTTAATTGATGCCGATAAGATTGCTTTCAAAAGCGATCATAATGGTATTCCGAGAATGAAAACCTATTTACATGAAATGGAATCAGAAGTCGCAACTTCGGTGATTAGGAGAATGGGTCAAAGAGCGGTAGAAACCGTAACAAATATTCTTGGAAAAAACTCATTCGATAATCCCAAAGATCATGAAATGTTGGCAGAACTCTTCAACCTTGTTACTTGGAGAGATCCCAATGCAATTATTTTCGATCCTTATGCTGGAAGTGGAACTACTGGTCATGCTGTTTTGACTATGAACTCTGAGGATAATGGCCAGAGAAAATTTATTTTAGTAGAAAATGGTGATCCTTCTAATAAAAAAATCAACCGTGATCACTATGTGAATAATATAACGGCTGAACGAATTAGAAGAGTCCTTTCCGGTAATTGGGCTGACAAATCCCAGCATCCAAAAATCAATGAAGGATTCAATTTCTATGAAGCTAAAAAGACTGTCAGCAAAACAGTCATCATGGAATCTAATAGAGAAAATTTGGCTGATATTATTTTACAGGTTGTTGAAGATGATTCTAACCGTTTAGATTGTCGCATGGATGGCTATAAATATCTAATTGGAAAGACAAAACTTGGCTTTGGAATTGCGTTGGTGTGGGAAGCAGGCAAAGCCAATGGACATCAGCCCTTAACAAGAGAAATCCGTTCAGTAATTATGGATGAGGCTAAGAAAGCGAATGTGAACAGACCTGTTTATATTTATGCTGTAGCCAATGTATCTCCGTTGAATGATCAGCTTTACCGCTTCCAGCAGATTCCTGATTCAATTCTGGCGAGATTAAATTTACTGGAAGAAGAGTAATCATTTTGAAACTAACAATAGACACACTCAAACCATTTCAAATTAAAGCAGCAAGTGAAATTGCTGAGATGATTGCAACTTACCCTAACCCTCCTTACAAAAGGAGGTTTGATCCCGAAACCGGTATGTCGCTTCCCTTCCTTTGCAGGCTAAAAGCTATTACGGGGAGTGGTAAAACGCCGATACTTTCACTCGCATGTAACAAAATCGGTGATGGTATTATCCTTTGGACAACAAACAGAGGAGCAGTCATCTCACAAACAAAAAATAATCTTAGTGTTGGAGGAAAATACTCCAATTTACTTCCTGACGATGTAAATATCCTGAATTTAAATGAGATTACGGAAACTGATTGGGTCGATATTTGTCGTGCCAAAAAAGGCTTAACAATTATCCTTGCTACTGTTGCTTTATTTAATAGAGATGGAGATGCTCTGAATGTTCATAAAGACAGAGATGGCATTAGTCATTGGGATGTTCTTTCAGGAAAGGGGCCAGAAGGTAGAAACCGCCAACTTTATGTAGTCTACGATGAGGCTCATGGTGGTACAAAAGCTCAGTTCTCAAGATTGAAAGAACTCAATCCTCGTGCATTTATTTTAGCATCTTCCTCCGAAATGTCAGGCGATCTCATTGATCTTTTGCCTGGAAACAATGTGGATGAAAAATCTTTATCTTTAAAAACTCAAACAGTAGTAGTTTCGACACCATTAGTTGTTAAAGAAGGACTATTAAAGACCCGTCTTTATCTAGTCGATTGTAACACTTCTCGATTAGATGCATTAACCGAAGCTAATACTAAATGGCAAGAACTTAGCACTAAAATGAGTAGCTTTAATACTTGGCCTGTAATTTGTTGCATTGTAAATTCAACATTAGCAGGCTTAGAAGTTTGGGAATCGTTGGTCACTCAGTTAAAAGTTGATCCAAAAAGAATTGCAGTTCATTTAGCAAATGTAAATTCCAATTTAGCCAATGTTAATCCTAATGCACCGTGGAGCTTATTAGTCGATACTCATAAAGCTAAGAAAAGCCCTGAAGATTTACATGATGAAGGTTATTCACATATCATCTGGAACTTATCATTAAGAGAAGGTTGGGATGAACCATGGGCGTATGTAGCTTACCTTGATGGGTTAGGTAAATCTACTACTGATATCTCACAAAAAATTGGTCGTTTTTTGAGACAGCCTAATGCTACTCCTTTTGATGATGGAGACTTAAATTCAGCATACTTTTATTTTAATGTTCCAGATAAAGATTTTTCAGAACTTGTTAAAACTACACAAAATGACCTAAGTGATTCAGGCTATGAAATAGTCTCAATAGAAAGTAATAGTCCGAGACCACAAACGTCGAGAGAAGTGCCTGTTAAAAAGGAAGTGTTTGTTTCTAAAGTCGCAGAAACTTTCGGTGAAGACCTTGAAATATTAGACCAAATACTACTTTCAAATGTGCCTCTTTTTTCTGATGAGAGCCTCCGTTCAAAAGGAAAAATGCATACAAGAGTTTTAGATTTAGCTAACAGTTGTGAAGATTTGGATCTTAATAAAGAAGAAACAAAAGATGACAATGCTGATATTTCTGTCTGGGAATATTTAGTCTCACGATTAGGAACTTATGATAACCGTATAGCCCGAAAATCAGGGACATGTTTTACTCCTTTTGTAAAAAATGATCCTAAGATGAAACAGCGAATGCAATTTGGCTCAGATGCAATGTTGCAAATCAACAATAATTTATCAAATATTATTCGTCTGCTTAATAATGAGTTTCATCTCGAATATGAATACGATGACATATATGCGGTAAAGTCATTTAATTTAGTTTCACCAGACTATCAATATGAAGACTTAAATAAAAGAAACAGATACAAAGTTAACTCCTTTAAAAATGCCTTGCATTCAGAATATAATGGCCTGAATAAATTTGAGTTAGAAATTGCAGAATCTATTGATTCATTAGGAATTGATTGGTGCAGAAACCCATCAAAAACAGGTTATAACATTCCTATTCCTGAAATTGGTCAAGGGACTTCTAATTTCTTTCCTGATTTTTTATTATGGGGTAAAAACCAAGTATGGGCTTTAGATCCAAAAGGTTCACATTTAATTAATGATGCGATTTTTCTAAAGCTTATGGCTGTATCAGATATCAATGATAAAAGATTGAGATTAAAGGTTGGATTTGTATTAGAAGGCGAATATATGCTTGGTATCAATAATCGGCCCCAACTTCAGAGTAAAAATGGTTGTACTTTAATTTATAAAAAGAACTCATCTATCAGAGCTAAATCATACCCGACGTCAAAAGAACTAATTAAAGATTTGCTTGTTTTATAGTGAAATTAAAATTGTGTTAGATGACAAGTTTTGGCAATTCATCTAACACTTTTTTTTCAAACGTATAAATTTCTGTTATGCCGCGTATTTAAAATTATGAACACATAGCTTTATCATATTTTTTAATAATTATGCTGAGGAAAAAGATGGAATATACATTCAATATTTTTGAAAAAACCGATGAAGAAAATCGCAAGCATTTTTTTGTTTTCGATTCATTTAATACTTGCCTTGGATATTTCAATAACATCGATTTAGCATATGGTTTGATAAATATCTATTTAAGGTATTTAGAAGAAATTTATGAAGACAGTTCACACTTTAAGCTTGAACAACAAATAGTACAAGTTTCAGATGAAATTAAAAAGCAAAATAATAAAGAACTTGACGAATTAGTATGTATTGAGGAAATAACCACATCTCTGCTTTACATAGAAGAAAATAAGGAGAAGGAATTTCTATTTACTGAAAAATATAAATTATTCTCTACTATGCCTACTTTACTAAATAAAAATTTTACAGTTATTTTCGATTATGAAGATATCAAGATATTGCACAAGCAATTTCTTTCCACATTGATTGAAAGGAAATATGCTAAAGGTAGTACTGTTGAAACTTTGAAAAATGCTCTTTCTGATAAATTTGAAGAAAAGGAGCTTGCTAATTATTTCCCATTTCTAATTCAAGAAAATGAAGTATATGATGAATCAATCAAATTGATAAAACCATCAAAACTAAGTTCATAATTTTTATTTATAATTACTATTGACTTCTCCTTTTTTTGTTTTATTAATTTATAAAAAAGGAGATTTCAATAGTGGCCGCACATTACGATTCAATACAATCCGTTTTCTCAGAGTTGATTAGGCAATATAGCAATCCAAGTAATAAAAATGAAAAAGGACAAAATCTTATATTTAAAGATTACACATGGAATATGAGTGACTTAGAATCATTAACAAAAAACGGATTCAATATAAATAGCACTGATAACTTTGGTAAAACCCCTATTTTTTATTGTAAGGATAAAATTCAATTCAGATTGCTTATACTTTTTGGGGCTAATATTAATCATGTGGATAACGAGGGGAAGAACCTATTGTTTTATGTTAATGAGCCTGAAAATGTTGAGTTGATGTTGAAGTTAGATATAAATAAAAATTTAACTGATATCAAAAATCATTGTTTTTTATCTCATGAGTTGTTTCATACGATACCAGATGTATTTTCATCACAGCTAAAATCTACTGAAAAAACGAATATAGAAATTTTCCAAGTGTTCACTAACACGCATAATTGCTTAAAACTACTTAATGAAAAAGAAATTAAATTTTTCCTTTCCAAGAAAGTTCATATCAATTTTGATCCTCTTTCAAATCCAGTACCATTTCAAAAAACTCTTGGCTTACTGAAAGAAATAGAAGCATCCCCAGATACAAAGTTTACATTCTACTCTGTTGAAAATAAAATATGTAATTTATACACACTTCATCAATTAGAGAAGAAGATAAGCAAGGGCTAACTCATCGAAGCTCCGCTTCTTTGAGTTCCCTTGTTTTTCGCCCTTCGGTTGAAAAAGAAAATCAAAGTCGAACCTAACTCATTGACATGAATTATATTTCCACTATAAATATATAATGTATTGCAAAGGAATTGCTCACTTTAAAGCGAATACACATATGAAAAGGAGTTTATATGAGTAAAATAATAACATTGTCGTATACAAATAATTTTAAGCCAATTAGCGATAATAAATCTCAATCATTGCGAATACACTGTGTCAGTGTACGATTAAATAAAGAAGAGTTGGAGCTTCTCAATGCAAGCCGTGGTGATAAACGCAAAGGTGAATGGCTTCGCATGGCATCACTTCAAAAGCTTCCTCCTGCCATTCCTGCAATCAACTTAGAAGTTTGGCAATCATTGACCACCATATCCCAAAAGTTAAACAAGCTGATAAATCATCTGGACACTAAAAGCAGTAATAGTGAGTTAACGAAAACAGAAATCTTCGCTGTCAAAAAGCAGATTAAAGAGCTTCGCTCATGTCTTACAGCTTCTGATCCGTCCGTAAGGTAGTATTCCGCTTGAAAGGAATGCAGAAGATTAAAAGGGGGAAATGCTTCTCTGGTGTGGTTCTCTATGTGTTAAAGCCAGGTTCACATCATAAAAGCGATCCAATCGTAATCGGGGGCAATATGCTGAGTGATTCAGCCTTTGAACTGATTGCGGAATTTGATGGTACCAAACAGCTTCGGCCAGATGTTCAGAAGGCCGTTTGGCACAACTCGCTTCGAATACCCGATGGTGAATCACTAACGGCTGAACAATGGTCCAGCATCGCAGATGACTATATGAGGAGAATGGGATTCAGTGATACCCATCTCCGTTGCTATGTCTTACATGACGACGATGGCCAGCACATACACATTATCGCAAGTCGCATAGATCTCAATGGTGGGAAGCTCTACTTGGGTAGGAACGAAAACCTCATCAGCACACAGATCATCAGTAAACTCGAAGTCGCTCATGGCCTGACAGTGACCAAAACGGCATCTCCCCCCTCGCAAGCACAACCGAAGCGGAAGAGAGTGTCCCGTAATGAGAAAATGCTATCGGAACGAACCGGAGTGCTTTCACCAAGAGAAGCCCTGCAGCAGATACTTGATAAAAGTTTATCTGATAAGCCGGACCTTCTAACTTTCACAAAACGACTGGAAGAAGCAGAAGTCGGCTGGACGGCGAATGTCGCTTCAACCGGGAAAATGAACGGGTTCTCATTCTCCTACCGCGATATAGCTTTCAAAGCTTCGCAGTTAGGCAAGGGTTACTCCTGGGCAAATCTTCAAAAGCAACTTAACTACAACCCTGATCACTTAGAAGCTATACGAGCGACCAAGGAGGCTATCCCTGCTCCTGCTCCTGCTCCTGCTCCTGCTCCTGCTCCTGCTCCTGCTCCTGCTCCTGCTCCTGCTCCTGCAACGATTTTAAGGACAACAGAGAGAAGGGAAAGTATCGGTGGAAAAATTGCAGAACTGGAATTACGGCTCAGAGAAGACAAACGGAATGAAATCGTAGAAAAGATTCTTCAAAAAAATTCCGTCAAAAAGCAAAAGCATCTCAGGCTCATCGGCTGGATTCCATTTATCAGAAGGTTCATAGAGCTTCTGCGAAGCTATGGTAAGAGCATTCTTCATAAGACCCCTACAAACTTCTCAGAAGTCTATTCAACACATCATCTAAAACCTGCAAGAAAAATTCGTTTATAGACAGTCAATTACAAAAACTTTTCGTAACCGCACTCTATCTGTAGTAACAAATTTGCGTTTAGTCAAGAAAATATTGATCGTTATTACAGATCGATAATCTAGTTATGATAGTCAGCACCTATCAAGAGCTAATCATTGATCGGTACAAGCAATTTTACTAAAGAGAGTCGGTCATCGAGAATCTCTGTAAACGCACCATTTAATCTACAACCTTGAGGTTGATATGAAAAACGAAACAATAAAGTGCCCGTTCTGCTTCAAAGAGAGCCGGTTTGGAGTTAGCGTCTGCACTGGCTGTCATTCAACCATCAAATATGGAGCCGTTTCATCTTGGTTAGCTTTACTAATAGGAATTGTGCTGTTGGTGACCTGCCCCCACGATTAGATACAACACTCAGTTAGTAACGTCGGAATCTTCATTCTCAGAATGACCCTTTCTCCAGCCCGCTGCAAATTCAGACGGTGTCTGATAATTCAGCGTGGAGTGCGGGCGGCATTCGTTATAATCCTGCCGCCAGTCATTAATAATTTTCCTGGCATGAACGATATCGCTGAACCAGTGCTCATTCAAACATTCATCGCGAAATCGTCCGTTAAAGCTCTCAATAAATCCGTTCTGCGTTGGCTTGCCCGGCTGGATTAAGCGCAACTCAACACCATGCTCAAAGGCCCATTGATCCAGTGCACGGCAAGTGAACTCCGGCCCCTGGTCAGTTCTTATCGTCGCCGGATAGCCTCGAAACAGTGCAATGCTGTCCAGAATACGCGTGACCTGAACGCCTGAAATCCCAAAGGCAACAGTGACCGTCAGGCATTCCTTTGTGAAATCATCGACGCAGGTAAGACACTTGATCCTGCGACCGGTGGAAAGTGCGTCCATGACGAAATCCATCGACCAGGTCAGATTGGGCGCCGCCGGACGGAGCAGCGGCAGACGTTCTGTTGCCAGCCCTTTACGACGTCTTCTGCGTTTTACGCCCAGGCCACTGAGGTGATAAAGCCGGTACACGCGCTTATGATTAACATGAAGCCCTTCACGGCGCAGCAACTGCCAAATACGACGGTAGCCAAAACGCCTGCGCTCCAGTGCCAGCTCAGTGATGCGCCCTGATAAATGCGCATCAGCAGCCGGACGGTGAGCCTCATAGCGGCAGGTCGACAGGGATAAACCTGTAAGCCTGCAGGCACGACGTTGCGACAGACCGGTCGCATCACACATCAACATCACGGCTTCCCGCTTCTGGTCTGTCGTCAGTACTTTCGCCCAAGAGCCACCTGAAGCGCCTCTTTATCCAGCATGGCTTCGGCAAGCAGCTTCTTGAGTCTGGCGTTCTCTTCCTCAAGCGACTTCAGGCGCTTAACTTCAGGCACCTCCATACCGCCATACTTCTTACGCCAGATGTAAAACGTGGCATCGGAAATGGCATGCTTGCGGCAGAGTTCACGGGCGGGTACCCCAGCTTCGGCTTCGCGGAGAATACTGATGATCTGTTCGTCGGAAAAACGCTTCTTCATGGGGATGTCCTCATGTGGCTTATGAAGACATTACTAACATCGGGGTGTACTAATCAACGGGGAGCAGGTCA